>JAEZFA010000069.1 GCA_023417665.1 Pseudomonadota bacterium
CGGAGTTGGTGCCATCGGAGATCGTGATGACCTCACCGTTCGCGATGCCAAGCGAC
Source organism: Pseudomonadota bacterium (assembly GCA_023417665.1). Lineage (GTDB taxonomy): Bacteria > Pseudomonadota > Alphaproteobacteria > Rhizobiales > Xanthobacteraceae. The sequence continues at coordinate 57 of JAEZFA010000069.1, forward strand.
TGCAGCGTGGAAGCGCCGGTGATCGAGCCGACCGTGCCCGTCGCCACCGCTTCGTCATCTGCAATCGCCGAACCGGTGATTTCAAGCGCGTAGGTCGCGGCCGGCGCCGTAGCGGTCAGCGCCTGCTTGGCGGTCGACTTGGCCGCTTCAACAAGCTTCGTGATCGCCGTGATGCCCTTGTCGGCAGCATTGATCGTCTGCACCGCGTTGCTGACGCTGTCGAGCAGGGTGGACAGATCGCCGGCGCGGGCCTGCAGGCCGGCAGCAGCGAAGAAGTTCACCGGATTGTCGATCGCGGAGTTGACCTTCTTGCCAGTGGCAAGGCGCTGCTGGACGGTGTTCATCATTTCCGCCGTCGACTGCAGCGAGGTCAGGTTGGCGCGGACGCCAGCCGAAAGAGTAATGTTAGACATAGCCAATCCTTCCTAGGAGTTACACGTTACTAGTCGGGCACCGTTCTGGTGACCGGGACGCGTTTCTCTCATGTCGCGCCCTAACGTCTCGTTACTGCCGCACAAGGGCTCGATGGATTAATCAGAAGTTAAAAATCGGCGTCGCGTTGCCGAAAGCCCAATGCCGGAAAGAAAAACGGCGGGGCCGAAGCCCCGCCGCGCATGTCCCGCTGCTGAATTGTTAACTTTACTGGAAGAGGCGCAGCACGTTCTGGTCCGCCTGCGCCGCCATGGAAAGCGAGGTGGTGGACAGCGACTGACGGGTCTGCAGGGCGAGCAAGTTTGCGCCCTCCTCGTTGGAGTCGGCAAGCACCAGGTTGTCGCCGCCGAGTTGCAGCACGTTGATCAGGTTCTTGGTGAAGTCCTGCCGGGCCTGCACGATCGAGAGGTTCGAGCCGAAGGCGGAAGCCTGCGCGCGCAATGCGGCGGTCGCGGCATCGAGCTGTTCGATGGCGGCATTCACGTTCGTCTGAATCTGGAAGCCGTCGCCGATGATCGGCGTCAGGCCGAGCCCGGCGGCGGAGAAGTCCACGCCGTTGATGGTGAGCGAGCTCGAGCCGTCTTCATTGAAGATGACGCCAAGATTGTCGCCGTTGAGCAGATTGACGCCGTTATAGGAGGCGTCGCGCGCCAGCTGGGTGATCTGCTCCAGAAGCTCGTTGTAATCGGCTTGCAGCGAAGTGCGCGTTGCATTCGCCGTGGTCACCGTGGCGGTGGGTTCGACTTCGCCGGCGGTAAGGCCGAGTGCGGCAAGGTTCGTGGTGCCGCCGATCGTGACGGCATTGGACGAGGTCGAGGTGATTTCGATTTCGTCGGCGCCATTGATGGTCGCGGTGACACCGGTCAGGTTGCCCAGCGCCGCCAGCAGATCCGCGCGGGTTTCGATCTCGCCGGCGCCGAAAGTGAGGGTCTGCACGGAGCCATTGCCGACCTGCACCGTCATGGTGCCGCTCAGTGCGCCCAGGTCGCTGTTGATCAGGGTCGAGGTCGTGGTCATGCCGAAAGCGCTGTCGGCGCCGTTGCCGGAGATCGTGAGCGTGTCGGCGGCGTCGTCGGCCGTTACTTCGAGCTGACCGGCACCGTTGACGGCAACGGTCCAGGTCGCGGCACCACCGTTCAGCGTGGTGATCACGTCGTCGATGTCTTCGGCCGAAGCATCGACCACCGTGTGGCTCACGGTGTTGGTGCCATCGGAGATCGTGATGACCTCGCCGTTCGCGATGCCAAGCGACTGCAGCGTGGAAGCGCCGGTGATCGAGCCGACCGTGCCGGTTGCCACCGCGGCGTCGTCCGCGATCGGCGTGCCCTGAATCTGGAGCGCATAGGTGGCTTCAGCCTGACCTGCGATGATCGCCTGTTTTGCCGTCGATTTGAGACTTTCGACGAGCTTCAGGATCGCGCCGATGCCTTTGTCTGCCGCCGCGAGCGTTTGTACGCCGTTTCCGATCGAGTCGAGCAGCGTGCCGAGATCGGACGCGCGGGCGTGCAAACCGGCTGCCGTGAAATAATTGACCGGATTATCCAGCGCCGAATTGACTTTCTTTCCGGTCGAAAGCCGCTCCTGCGTGCGCGCCATCATTTCGGCGGTCTGTTGCAGGGAGAGGAGGTTTGCGCGAACGCCCTTCGAAAGGGTCACATCGTTGGCCATGGCGTGCGTCCTATGAACAAATCACGGACGACGCAGTGAGCGCGTCATCCTGCTAGCGCAATTTGTAAAGAAACGTGCCTAACAAACCGTTACCAAACCGGGACCGGCCCGCTTTTGCGGGCGTTTTTGACGGTTAACAGGTGGTAAAATGGTTAACGCCGGCCTTTCGGCCGGCGTTACGAAGCGTTCTGCAGTGTTTGGCGTCGTTCAGCTTGCGCGGCTGACCATGACCGGCTGGGCGGCACGGGCCGGGGACGACACCTTGCCGTTCGCGCCGTAAGCCTGCGGTGACGCCTTGCGGGCGGCCTCGTCGGCGGCGCCGCGCATGATGCCTTCGGCAACCGACTGCGCGGTCGCGACGACGCGCAGGTTATGGCTCAGAATTTCGCGGAAGGTCTGATGCGCGCGGCGCAGTTCGTCGACCAGTACCGGTACGGTCTGGCCGATGAAGCCGGCGTTGCCTTTCAGAACCTCGATCTCGCGCAGATAGGTTGCGGCAAGGTCGGTCTTCTCCGGCGTGAGTTTCGCGGCACTCGCAATCTGGCCGGCCTCGACCAGCTTGGTTTCTTTCTCGAAGATCTGCACCAGCCGGACCATGGAATCGCCGATCCGGCGCAGCAACATCTCCGCCTCGTCGCGGCTCTTAATCGCCTGGGAAATCCGTTTTACTTCGTCGTTCATCGGGTACGCTCCTGCAGGGCTATCAGTTCGCGCTGGACTTGGTCCGCGACTCCGATCCCGCCGTTCTTGGCGATGGAGTTCGCGTATTCTTCGGTCAGCATCGAGCGCCAGGCGGTCTGGCCTGGACCGGCGCCGAGCGGGCCTTCCTGCTCCTGGATGCCGGAGAACATTTCTTCGAACATGTTGGTTAAAAAAACGCTTTCGAACTGCTGCGCCGTTTCCTTGATCTTTCGGTTCGCGGCCGGCGAAAGCTTTTCCACGGTTTCCGCGATCGCACTCGCGGCGGAAAGCGCGGCCATCACGGGGACTGCCATCACATCACCTCTATTTCTGCCTGGATCGCTCCGGAGGCCTTGATCGCCTGGAGGATCGAGATCAGGTCGCGCGGGCCGACACCCAGCGCGTTCAGGCCATCGACCAGTTCTTTCAGCGAAACGCCTTCGTTCACGAGGCCGAATTTCCGGCCGTCCTCCTGCACCTGAATGTTGGTGCGCGGCACGACCTGGGTGCGGCCCTTGGTGAAGGGGTTGGGCTGGCTCACCTGCGGCTGTTCGGTGATCGTGACGGTGAGATTTCCCTGCGCCACCGCGACGGTGGAGACGCGCACGTCGCGTCCCATCACGATGATGCCGGAGCGCTCGTCGATCACGACCTTGGCCGGCTGATCGGGGACAACCACGATCTGCTCGATTTCGGTCAGGAGCGAAACGAGGTTGCCCTTGTATTTCGGCGGTACCGTGAGCGCGACGGTGGCGCGGTCCACGAGTTCGGCGACAGGCAGGCCCATGAAATCGTTGATGGCGCCGGCGATGCGTTTGGCGGTGGTGAGGTCGGGGTTGCGCAGCGCAAGCCGCACACTGGTCATGCGATTGAGCGCGAAATCAATCTCGCGCTCGACCAGCGCGCCGTTCGAGATGCGGCCCACGGTCGGCACGCCGCGAATGATCTTGGCGGCGTCGCCTTCGGCCTGAAAGCCGGCGACGGCGACCGTGCCTTGCGCCACCGCATAGACGTTGCCGTCGGCGCCGAGCAGCGGGGTCACGAGCAGGGTGCCGCCCTGCAGGCTTTTGGCATCGCCGAGCGCGGAAACCACCACATCGAGCCGGGTGCCCTGCGTCGAGAATGCCCGGAGATTGGCGGTGACCATCACCGCGGCCACGTTGCCGGTGCGCAGCTGCGCGCCGCGAATATTGACGCCGAGGCGTTCGAGCATGGCTTGCAGGCTCTGGCGCGTGAACGGCGAGTTGTTGAGCGAATCACCGGTGTTGTTCAGGCCCACGACGAGGCCGTAGCCGATCAGCTGGTTCTCGCGGACGCCTTCGACGTCTGCGAGGTCCTTGAGCCGGGACGAAGCATCGGCGTGGCCCGCGATCGAGATCGCGACCAGAAAGCCGAGCAGAATTCGGATCGTCTTAGGCATCGACAGGGCTCCCCAGCGGGTCGATGGATGAAAGCTCCGGCTCGGCTTTGCGAAGCCCGTGCCAGCTCGCGTCATTCGTTAAGTATTTGGAATTGCGTATTATTTATCGGGATGCGCGCTGCTGCGGCGGTGCCGGCGGCAAAGACGGCCGGGCCGGGCGGCAAGATGTGCCGGGTGCTTAACCGGGCGTTAACCATGGCGGGCCGAGGTTGCGGCATGCGCATTCAAGGCCCGAACCAGCCCAATGGCACGGCTGCCGCCTCCGGAACCCGGCGGGCGACAGGTTCCGGCCAGTTCACGCTGGAAAGCTCTACTTCGGCTGCGCGGTCGCAGGCGAGCGGTGCTGCGGCCGGGATCGGGGGGCTCGATACGCTGCTTGCCTTGCAGGGTTTCGAAGACGCCGGCGAGAAGCGCAAGCGCTTTGCCCGGCGGGGACGCTCGGCGCTCGATCTGCTCGATGAATTGAAAGCCGAACTGCTCACCGCCGACCTGCGCCCCCATACATTGGCGAAGCTGCAGGGTATGCTCGGGGAACTCACAGAAAAGAGTGGCACGCCCGGACTTGACGAAGTTTTGGGCGAAATCGAGCTTCGCGTGGCGGTCGAGATCGCAAAACGGACTCCCAAAGCGGCCTGACAGACCAATCCGGCGGCACCGTTATTTCCGCGTCATGTTCCCGTCCTACCGGCTCCCGGCCAGACCATTGCTGGCGGCGGGTGACATCGCTATAAGCCCGGCCCAATTCGGACGAGGCAGCATAAGCCGCGCCGGGGACTGCCAGGGAAAATAGCGTTGAGGGGACTTTGCTGATGGTCGCGTTGCTCGACAACTATCGTCCTACCGAAGACGAGCCGTTCATGAATGAGCGGCAGAAGGAATATTTTCGCCTGAAACTGCTGCGCTGGCGGGACGATATTCTGCGCGAAGCCAAGCAGACGCTTCAGCATCTTCAGGAAGAGAACGTCAATCATCCGGATCTGGCGGATCGCGCGTCGTCGGAAACCGACCGCGCCATCGAACTGCGTGCCCGCGACCGGCAGCGCAAGCTGATCGCGAAGATCGATGCCGCGCTCGAGCGGATCGAAGACGGCAGCTATGGCTATTGCGTCGAGACCGGCGATCCGATCTCGCTCAAGCGGCTCGAAGCGCGTCCGATCGCGACGCTTTCGATCGAGGCGCAGGAGCGCCACGAGCGCCGCGAGAAAGTCTATCGGGACGAATAGCGCTTGTTTGTCCGGCTGCTCATCGCATTCGACGCGCTTGTAGCAGCCGGCATTCTTTTCTTTTTCTTCCTCGGCGTCTCCGACGGCACCGTCTCGTCCTTCAATATCGGAATCTGGCTGGCCTTGCTTGCCGGTACGGCCTTGTCGCTTGTCGGCGGCATTCTCGCTCATCGCCGCGGCAATCGCGTGCTTGCGATCCTCTTGCTCCTGATCCTCGCGCTGCCTGGCCTTGCCTTTGCGCTGTTCGCGTTGACGCTGCTGATCGCGCAGCCGCGCTGGAACTAGCGGCGCGCGAACAGCGCCTTCAGCATCCGGAAAAACGTGTAGAGCGTGAGCTCCACCGCTGCCGTCAGCAGCAACAGAAACAGCGCGCGCTGGCCCAGATCGTCGGTGATTGCCGCGCGAAATTTGTAGCGCATGCTGTCGGGAAAATAATTATCGACCAGCGCGTAAAGCTGGATCGTGAGCGGCTGGAGCTTGGTGTAAGCCCAGCCGAGGAAATCGAGATGAAACGCAAAGAGATAGCCGTAGAGCAGCCAGACGATCACCACGGTAAGCGCGAGCAGCAGGATCTTTCCGAGCAGCAGCGTCAGGAATGACGGTCCACGCCGCGGAGGCGGGGCATCATAATCGTCGTCATATTGCCGGTATGTCACGCGATTCTCCGGAGCGTCGCCTGACGGAGTGGGCGATGCTTCCGGCGTGTTGTCAAACGGCTTAATCGTTCGCACCGAAGGCAAAGAGGTCAATGTCAGGCTCCGCTTTTCCGCCAAGCGCATTCGCGATCATTTCCGAGGCGATCTGTGCGTAGGTCGTGCCGTTGCCGCCGAAGCCCAGCACCGCGCAGACCCGCGGCAGTCCCGGCACATTGCCGATCATGGGCAGTCCGGTTTCCGATGCGCCGAAAGCCCCGGCCCAGGCGTAGTCTACGTTGAAATCAATTTGCGGCATCAGCAAGCCGAGCTTGCTGCGGAAGCGTTCGATCTTGGCCGGTATGCGCTTGATACGCCGGTCGTTGTCGTTGTGATTTTCGTCTTCGCCTCCGACCACGATCCGCCCATCCGGCGTCGTGCGGACATAGATGTAGGGATCGGCCGCCTCCCAGATCAGCGCACGCGACGGCCATAGATTTTCGGGTTGTGGTTTGGTTGCGGCGGCCCAGGTCGAAACGATCAGGTGCTTCTTGACCGAAAGGAATTCGGGCAACTGGTAGCCGCAGCAGAACACCACAAAGTCGGCGGCAATCCGGTGGCCGGCGCTTGTTGTAACGACAGCGTTGCTTTCGTTCGTTTCGATTGCGGCCGCCTCGAGTGGCGCGAAGATTCTGGCGCCGCCCGCCTGCGCGCAGCGTAAAACGCCGAGCGCCATATTCACGGGATGCGACTCGGCAGAATTTCCCGACAGGATTGCGCAAGGCCGGTCGATGCCGAACTCACGCAGCAGTTCCTCGCGCTCAATAATTCGCGAAGGAAGACCGAGCGCAATGCGCGCTTCGCATTCGCGTCGTAGGCCGGCGGGCCCCAGCACCTTGCCGGGCAACAGGAGTGCGTCGCGCTCGGCATAATCGCAGTCGATGTCGAGCGCGCGGATTTTTTCCGTGAGGTTGCGCATTGCGCGGAACGAGCGCTGCCAGACCCGCGCGGCTTTCTGCTTGCCAATCTTCTCCGCAAGGACGACGAGGGGGTTGTCGATTTCGAACAGAAGCAGCGACGTGCTTGCGGATGTCGAGCCGTCGCCCGGTTCTTCCCGGTCGATCACGGTCACGTCGCGGCCGGCTGCGGCGAGCGCTTGCGCCACCATCGCGCCGGTAATGCCCGCGCCGATGACGAGCACTTCGGTGCGCAGGTCCTCTTTCAGTGGGTCGGTTGGGAATGCCGGTCCGGCGCTCTGCCAGAGGCTGACGCCGGCGGTTGGGTTCTCGCTTGCCACGAGACCCAAACGATCTCCGGCAACACAAGTTCCGTCCGGCTTTCAGGCAATCAGTTTTCGGCCTTTTCCCAGCGGCCGACGAAACGGTCGTCCCGCCAGACTTCGATCGCGCCGAAATTGCCGCGATGATGCTTGCCGCGCGTATTGGCGTCGGCATCGTCGAGGCAGCTTTCCGTCCTGGCTTTCAGCAGGTGATTGCGGTGATCCAGGAAGCGAAAAAGATATGCCGCGTTGTCGTCCCGCTCTTTCATGTCCGCCTCTCACGCAACAAACGGAAAGACCGGAGAGTGGCCGCTTCGGGTAAACAGAGCGTTGCCGCGCCAAACCGGAACCGGCGGCGGGAAAGAATACGGCCCCCGCCGGGGAGCAGCGGGGGCCGTTAGATGCCGGCCGAGTTGGGGAGCTTCGGGCCGGCTTGCGCTTCGCGCGTCTGGTTGGGGAGTGCGCGCGAAACGAAACTAGCTTTCTCCGGGCCCGCGCTAGAACGGCATCAGGTGCTCGAAGAGTTGCTGGCCCCAGCGCGGCTGCTGGATGTCGGTGATCTGGCCGCGGCCGCCATAGGAGATGCGGGCTTGCGCGATCTTCTGCGAGTCGAGCGTGTTATCGGCTTCGATGTCTTCCGGCCGCACGATGCCAGCCACGATCAGTTCGCGCATTTCGAAGTTCACGCGCACTTCCTGCTTGCCTTCGATGACGAGATTGCCGTTCGGCAGCACCTGCGTCACGACCGCAGCGACATTGGTCTGCAGGATTTCCTGCCGGTTGACGTTGCCTTTGCCTTCGCTGGTCGTGGTCGAGTCCGTCGTCAGCATGCGGTTCGGAATCGCCTGCTTGGTGAATGGAATTTTGGTCAGCCCGAACAGATTGCTGATGCCGGAATCCTCGCCTGCGGAACGGTTGCGCTTGGTTTCGTTGTCGAGTTGCGCCTTGTCCGCGATCTTCACCTTGATCGTGAGAATGTCGCCGATCTGGTGCGCGCGCTGATCCTTGAAGAAGGCGCGGCTTCCCGAGCGCCACAGCGAGTTGGGGCTATAGGCGACCGGCACCGGCTCCGGCATCGGCATGGAGACAGGACGGTAGTTCGGCAGCGTGGTGGGATTGTTCACCGGAGAGAGCGGCGGCTCCTGCGTGATGTTCGAGATCCGGTCGACGGTGGCACAGCCGCCGAGCAGCGATGCCGCCAGCGCCACAGCGCCCGTGCGCAGGAACAGATTGGACATGACGGTCACTACCTCTCTCAAACTCTTTTTGTTCAACGGTTGGTATTCTGGATCGACGCGGTATTCAGCGTTGCGGCTTCGGTCACGGTAACGACGCCGGGCGCAGTGATGACGGCCTGTACGATGCGCTTGGATTGCGGATTGAGCACCGAGATCGTTTCGCCTTCGGAGCCGTTGCCCATGGCCTTGCCGCGCAGCGTCAGCGTGATTGCCTTGGTGCGGAACACGATCGTGACGGCATCGTCGCGGCCGATGATTTGCGGCTTCATGAGATCCGCGGCGCGAAGCGTCTGGCCCGCGCGCAGGGCCCGGCGCGCAGCCTGATTGACGACGAATTCAGGCTTGGCGAGTGCGTCCGTCACGACGTCGGTGCGCGGCAGGCGTTCGGTGACGAGATCGGTTTCGCGGATTGTCTCGCCGCGCGGGATCGAGCGCGCCAGCGTAACGACTTCCGTGGTTTCGATCAGCGTGCCGGTCATGCGCGCCGGATTGCGTCGAAGCGTCATCGAGCCCGGCATGTCGATGATGGCCTCGAAGCGATTGTTGCGGCGATCGACGATCACCGTGACGATGCGCGGCGCTTCGTTGACATTCGGTTCGACCTGCAGCGTGCGCATATGCGGGTCGAAGGTCACGCTCAGATCAGAGGCGTTGGCGATCTCGTAGCGCTGGGCCGCCGCTTCTGCGATGGCACGCGACAGATCGCTCAACGTCACGCTCCGGCTCGCGCGAGAGACGAGCACTTCCGTGATATTGCGGGTGTCGAAGACGAGGATGCCGTGCGCGCGCAATGCTTCCATGACGCGATGCACCTGAATCGTCCCAGATGCGCCGAGCTCCGGCGCCTTGAAGATGGGCTGGCTTGCGACCGTGCCGGCGTTTTCCAGAATGTCGCCGATGCGCACGAATTCGCCATCGACATTGGCTTCGGCCTTCAGGGAAGGCGGCGCGCTCTGCGCCATGGTCGTGAGCGGCCATGCTGCGAGCACCACGCCGACGGCGAGGCGGAGAAATGCTTTGCAGGAAATCATCGCGATGCTCCTCAGCGCAACATGTTGGCGGTGGATTGCAGCATCTCGTCCGCGGCGGACACGACCTTGGCGTTCATCGAATAGGCGCGTTGCGCTGCGATCAGGTCGGAAATCTCGGTCACCGCGTTCACGTTCGCGGTTTCGAGATTGCGCTGGAGCAGCGTGCCGGAGCCGTCGATGCCGGGATTGGAAAGCTGCGGTGTGCCGCTCGATGCCGTTTCCAGAAACAGGTTGTCGCCGATCGGCTGCAGGCCGTTCTTGTTGACGAAGCGCGCGAGCTGAAGCTGCCCGATCTCCTGCGGGTTGGTCTGGTTCGGCAGTGTTACCGAAACCTGTCCGGCCTGGTTGATGGTGACGCCAGTGGCGTTGGCCGGGATCGTCATCTGCGGTTCCAGCAGATAGCCTTCCGGCGTCACGACGCGTCCCTGATCGTCGCGCTCGAAGGAGCCCGCGCGCGTGAACGCTATGCGACCATCGGGCATGGTCACGCGAAAAAAGCCTTCGCCGCGGATCGCGACGTCGAGATCCTTCTCGGTGAGCGAGATGTTGCCCTGATTCATGATGCGCGGCGTCGAGACGACCTTGACGCCGCCGCCGATGTCGACGCCTGCCGGAAGGCGAGTGCCCTGATCTGATGTGTTGGTGCCGACGCGCCGCAGGTTCTGGTACATCAGGTCCTGAAATTCGACGCGCTGCTTCTTGAAGCCCGTCGTGCGCATGTTGGCGATGTTGTTGGAAATGACTTCGACGTTCAGTTCCTGCGCCATCATTCCGGTGGCGGCCGTGTAAAGAGCGCGCATTGTCTATTCTCCTCTGGCTGGCGATCAGACCTCGGCGAGCTTTTCGATCGCCCTGCGGCGAAGCTCGTCGGTGCGCTGCTGCATGTTGGAAATGGTGGTGTAGGCACGGGTGACTTCGAGCATGCGGTTCATTTCCTTCACCGCAGACACGTTGGAGCGTTCGAGTGTTCCCTGCACCGCACGGGTCGCAGGGGTTGCGGGCTGCGCGACGATGCCGTTGCCGGCGGCCCAGAGATTGTCGCCCTGCGCGGAAAGCTGGGTCGGGTTGGCAAAGTTCACCATGCGCAGCTTGCCGCGTTCGCCGACCTGACCCGCGGCGTTGGTCGCCGAGACGGTGCCGTCGGCGGCGATGGTGATGTTGGTGTCGGTCGGCTCGAATACGATCGGTCCGCCCTGACCCAGAACCGGGTGACCGTTATTCGTCACCAACTGTCCCTGCGGGTTCAGATGAAAGTTTCCGGAACGCGTGTAGCGCTCGCCGTTCTGCGTCTGCACGGCGAAGAAACCGGGTCCGTTGATCGCGACGTCGAGCGGCGCGTCGGTGCGCTGGAGCGGGCCCTGGCTGAAGTCCTGCAAGGTCGCGCGGTCGGTTACGAAGGCGACGCGGCGGTCATTGCCCGGGAAATATTCGTGGCGCGCGGTGGGGTCGAGATACTGCTCGAACATCACGGACTCGCCCTTGAAGCCCGAGGTGTTGATGTTGGCGATGTTGTTCGCAATCACGTCGAGCTCGCGCCGCAACGCGACCTGCCGTGAAAGTCCAACCAGAAGGGCATTATCCATGGCCCGAGCTCCCCAAGTCCGGGCCCCCGAACGCTCCCCAGCGGGGTGGCCCGTACCCTCCTCAGCAGGAGCCGTGCCAGAATAGATTTTCTATTTTAATCAATGGCTTATTCAATTGACGGGCCGGCCGCGGCCTGCCTCCCGGCAGCTTCAACCCGGCAAGAATTGCCGTGTTTTAGATTTCGTTAACCATATCGGCCCTAGCGTTAACCCGTAGCCGCGCTTCGGGAGCAGTGCGGCTAAGGGGAGCGAATGATGGCCGAAGCCGCGATGGCGGATGACCTTGCCGACGAAGCTAGCGGCAAGGCAAAAGCGCCGAAATCCAAGAAGAAGCTGTTTCTTTACGGCGGCGGTGGTCTTGCCGTCCTGCTTCTGCTCGTCGGCGGCTATTTCATGTTCTTCAAGAGCAAGCCCGCAGAGAAGCAGGAGGTCGTGGCGCCGCCCGCGATTTATTACGAACTGCCGGAAATGATCGTGAACCTCTCGGCCTCCAGCGACCGGCCGCAATATCTGCGGGTCAAGGTCACGCTGGAAATGGCCGATGCCAAAGCGCAGGACGCGGTGAAGAAAGTGCAGCCGCGCGTCATCGACGCTTTTCAGGTGCATCTGCGCGAACTGCGCGCGGTCGATCTGGAAGGCTCGGCCGGATTATTCCGGCTGCGGGAAGAACTCACGCGAAGAATCAATATCGCGATCGCGCCCGCGAAAATCCGTGCCGTGCTCTTCAAAGAAGTCGTAGTGCAATAGCGGTTCGCCAACATGGCTGAGATCGGAACCCAGGCAGCGGCACCGTCGGCGAAGCCCGACGACAAGGATGTCGCGGACAACTGGGAAAAAATGGTCGACGAAGAGGCCGCGGGCGAACTCGAGCATAAGATTGCGGTCGAGCGCGCGCTGAATCAGGAGGAAATCGACAGCCTTCTGGGCTTCCGACTCGACGATCTCAATCTCGTCGACCAGAACGGCCTGCGCGCCATCATCGATTCTGCGATGGTATCCTACGAGCGTCTGCCGATGCTCGAGATCGTCTTTGATCGCCTTGTGCGGTTGATGACGACGTCGCTGCGGAATTTTACCTCCGACAACGTCGAGGTTTCGCTCGACCGCATCACTTCGGTACGCTTCGGCGAGTATCTGAACTCGATCCCGCTGCCGACGATCCTCGGCGTGATGAAAGCGAAGGAATGGGATAATTTCGGCCTGTTCACGGTCGAATCCTCGCTGATCTACGCGATGATCGACGTGCTGCTCGGCGGACGCCGCGGCGCGCATCTGATCCGCATCGACGGCCGGCCCTACACCACGATCGAGACCGCGCTCGTCAAGCGCATGATGGAAGTGGTGCTCAGCGACGCGGAAGCCGCGTTCCGCCCGGTCACGCCCGTCAAGTTCGAGATTGACCGCATCGAGACCAATCCGAAATTCGCGGCGATCTCGCGTCCGACCAATGCGGCGATCCTGGTGCGGCTGCGCATCGACATGGAGGATCGCGGCGGTTGTGTCGAGATCCTGCTGCCTTACGCGACCATCGAGCCGATCCGCGAGTTGCTGCTCCAGAATTTCATGGGCGACAAGTTCGGCCGCGATCCGATCTGGGAGTCCCATCTGGCGACCGAGATATGGCACGCGCAGGTCGAGGTCGATGCGGTGCTGTTCGAGGGCAGGCTGCCTCTGAAGCGCATCATGAATCTCGAGGTGGGCGACACGCTGATGCTCGATGTGCGCCCCGATGCGCTGGTGAAAGTGCGCTGCGGCGACGCCGTGCTTTCCGAAGGACGCATGGGAAGGATCGGCGACCGCGTCGCCGTGAAAGTTGCGAAACCGTTGCGCCGCTCGAAGACTACGATGGCGATGTTCGAGCGCGCCGGTTCGATGTCGACAAGAATGGAGGGTGCATGACCGGTTCCTATTATGGCCTCGTGATCGAAGGTCTCGTCGCCGTGCTGCTCGGACTCACGATCGGCTATTGCGTGGTGCTGAACCGCCGCCTGATCCGGCTGCGTTCGGACGAATCGGCGTTGCGCGGCACCATTGCCGAACTCGTCACCGCAACCGAATTTGCCGAGCGCGCGATCAAGAACCTGCGTTCGATCACGCAGGAGACCAATGCCACGCTGGGCGAGGGGCTTCGTGCCTCGCTCGACGTCACCCGCGATCTCGATGACCAGATCGCTCGCGGTGAGCAGGTGCTTGGGCGTATCGCGCAGATCGCGCAGCTCGCTGAGACTGCACGCAAGACAGCGCCGGCCAAGGACGAACCAGCAGAGCCTGAGAGTGCGAACGTGCAGCCGCTGCGACGCGAGGAAGCGCCGCAGCGTTCGCCGAACCGCACTGCGCAGGCCGCACAGGCGCTTGCGCTGCGGCTACGCGCAGCCGCGGCGGGTCAGGCCGCGTAATACAGATGAACCGGCTGCGCCTCATCCCTGTCGTCATCTTTGCTGCGACGGCACTCCTCGTCATCAAGGGGATGGGCATTCTCGCGACTGCGACGCATCAGGTCGCAACGGTTCCGGCCGCGCCGGCGCCGGTCGCGATGAACGTGCCGGATACCGACCTCGAATTCACGAGCGCGGCGCCAAAGAAAGAGGAGCCGCCGAAGAAGCAGGAGCCGGAAATCCCGCCGGCCCCGCCGCGGGCTCCGGAAACGCCGACCGGTATCAATGTCGGGGTGCCGGGTGATACGTCACCTGCGCAGAAGGTACTGCTTGAACGCCTGCAGGAACGCAGGCTCGAGCTCGAAAAGCGCGGGCGCGAACTTGAGCTGCGGGAGCGTCTGATCAAGGAAGCGGAGCAGCGCCTCGAACAGCGTCTCGGCGAATTGCGCGCACTCGAGAATCCGGCCAAGCCGGAGAATGCCGACGACAGCCCGAAGATGAAGAACCTCGTCATCATGTACGAGAACATGAAGCCGAAAGAAGCGGCTCGCATCTTCGAGAAGCTGGATGCCACGGTGCTGGTCGGTATCGCCAAAGCAATGAAACCGGCGAAACTTTCCGAAGTGCTTGCCGTGATGAATCCCGATGCCGCGCAGCGCCTGACCGTCGAAGTCGCGCGCGGCGTTTCGCCGGAGCGGACGACGCCGGCCACCGATCTGC
>JAEZFA010000103.1 GCA_023417665.1 Pseudomonadota bacterium
GATTCGTAGTCTGGTGCTCTATCCAGCTGAGCTACGAGCGCATCGGAGGCCAGCGAACTACCCGCCCTGCCCGGCATTTGCAAGCGCCGCGGCAAACCTCTGCGGCGTGTCCTGTAAAACCGGGGCAAAGCCTCGGGGCCCGGCCTCCCGCCGCCTTCAGGCGCGGAGCTTCTGCTCCCGGTAGCTCTCGATCTGTGCGGGGCGGTCGGGGATCGAAATCCGGAACGTCGCGCCAAGGGTACCGTCCACGAGCTTGATCTCGCCGCCGTGCAGCCGGACGATTTCCGCGGCGATCGCAAGGCCGAGACCGGTGCCGCCGGAGCGCATGGAGCCATGGAACGGCTCGAACAGATGCTCGCGGGTCCGCGGCGGCAGACCGGGGCCGGTGTCGGCGAGTTCGAGCACCACGACCGCGCCCTCGCGGCGGCCGACGACACGCACCTGATCGCGGATCGGCTCATTCGGCACGCGCGACTGCAGGGCCTCGATGCTGTTGCGCGCAAGATTGAGCAGCACGCGGAACATCTGCTCGGGATCCGCGTCGATCATCAGACCGCGCTCGATCGAAGGCACCCAGCCGATCCGGCTCGCTTCGTTCAGGTTCAGCGTGTCGCGCACTTCCTCGACCAGATGCTCGACGCTGACGCTCTTGCGCATCGGCAAAGGCTCCTGCGCACGTCCGTAGGCCAGCGTCTGCTGGCAGTAGGAGATCGCGCGATCCAGCGCGCGCATCAGCTTCGGCGCGATCTGGCGCACCAGCGGCTCGCGCAGGCCCGAAATGCGGTCGGAAAGAAGCTGCGCCGAGGAAAGCAGGTTGCGCAGGTCGTGGTTGATCTTCGACACCGCAAGCCCAAGCGCGGCAAGGCGGCTCTTCTGGTAGAGCGTCTGCGACAACTCATATTGCATGCGCGCGAGCTCGCGCTCGGCGAGTCCGATCTCATCGCTGCGGCGCGAGGGCGAAAGGATGCGGCTCGCGTCTTCGGGGTTCTGCGCGAAGCGCATCATCTGCACCGTCATGTTGCGCAGCGGACGCACAAACAGCCAGATCAGCGTCGCATAGACCAGCGTCGCGGTGATGATGGAAATGACCAGCGAGACCAGAAGAATGTTCTGCGACGCCGCCAGCATCGCGCCGTAAAGCGGCCGTTCCGAAAGAATGACCTCGATGAACTCGCCGCCCATCGGCGCGGAATCCAGCACGCGAATGGTGCGGTTGCCGCCGGCGGCGAGCGTCTTGAAGGCGTCCATGATCGAGGCGACGAAGGAATAATCCCGCAGGTCGATGCTGTCCTGCAACGCGGGCGGCATATCGGAAACCGAAAGCAGCCGCCGGGTATTGCCGAATTTCACCGCAACCGCCGTTGCGCCGGCGCCATCGAGCAGGCGCTTGGCGAGTTCCTGCGGCACCATGTTGTCGGGCGTCGCATCGAGCGCGAGCACGGCAAGCCGCGCGGTCGCAGCACGGTCTTTCAGCCACATGGTGCGGACGTTTGCGATCGAGGGAACGTAAATCAGCACTTCCGCGAGCAGCACGAAGAGAATCGTGAGCATCAGCAACTTGCCGGAAAGCCCCACGCGAAACGGCGGGCGCGCCTTGGCCTTGGGGCGGCTGTTTCCGGCAGATTGTTCGGTCATGCGGCGACCATGCGCTGGAGGCAAAGCCCCGTCAATTGAAGGAACGACTATGGCTTAACGCTCTCTTCCCGCGGACCGCGGATGAGCCGCGCGAGGCGCTTGCGGAAGAAAAGCGGCACGAGCACGAGCAGCGTGAACAGGCCAAGACCGATGACGAGTTCGCGGGAAAGAAACAGCATCGGATCGAGTTCGATCCGGCAGTCGGCGCGGCCCGCACTTTCGCAGGCACGGAACGCCTGCAACTGCTTCTCCAGCCCCTGATCCAGTCCTGCGCCGAGAAAGCCGAAGCAGAATGCGATCGGCGCAATCCCGATCATGGTCGCGGCAACGAAAGTCTTCAGCGGCACGCGGAAGAGCCCGGCAGCGACATTGATCGCGATGTAGGGAACGATGGGAATGAGCCGCAACAGGACGATGAAGCCGAAGGCGCCGTCGCGAAATCCTTGCGCGAGCTTGCGAAAGCGCGGCAGCGCCGCTTGCTGCAAGGTCGTGCCGAGCGAAGCGCTGCCGATCAGCACGGTGATGACGCCGCCGAATGTCGAGCCGAGAATGCCCCCGAGCCCGCCGGCAAGCCAGCCGAACAGAAATCCGCCGAACATCGTGAAAACCACCGCACCCGGCACGGCGAAGACGATCGCGGCGCTATAGACCGCGACGTAAAGGACGAAGGCGAGAAAAGGCCGGCTCTCGACCAGCCGGTCGAGGCTTTCCGAATGGCGAAGTGCCGCTTCGAGCGAGACATAGCGGTGCAGCCCGAGGCCGAAAACGGCCGCCGCAGCCGCAATCAGAAGCACGAGCGGCACATAGCGCAGCAGGACCCCGCGGCGGCCCGGCCGGCCCGCCTCTACCGGACTTTCCATCAGACGGCCCGCTTTCCTGCCCTTTGCGACCGGCGCCTTATACAATGTGTTCCGCCGAAATGACGCCGAAATGACCGCGACTTCGCCCCTAGCCCAGCGATAATCCCGGAATCCGGACGAAAGCAGGCAAAAAAGCCCGTTTCCATTGACTTCTCCCGCGGGGGGCCCCTATAAGCCCCGCGCGCATGTCTTGGCCGATCCGAGCCGCCGCCGGACCTTTTTCGAGGGCCGCGGAAAAGCGGGAGTTTCCCGCGCTCCAGCCGGGCAATGTGCAAATTCCAGGTAGCCCACAGGCTGCGATTTTCTAGGCGGAGTAAGCCCCGTGAAACGGACCTATCAACCGAGCAAAATTGTCCGCAAGCGCCGGCATGGCTTCCGCGCGCGCAAGGCGACGCTTGGCGGCGCCAAGGTGCTGGCCGCCCGCCGCCGTCGCGGACGCAAGCGCCTCTCGGCGTGACCCGGCGCGCCGGTTCGGGCTCGTCCTCATGAACCGGATTGTCAAACGCGCGGATTTTCTTGCCGCCGCCAAGGCCGCGCGGGCGCATGCCGCGCCCTTCTCGCTGCAGGCGCGCGACCGCAAGGACGATGGTTCCTTCCGGCTCGGCCTCACTGTCACGAAAAAAACCGGGAACGCCGTCGAGCGGAACCGTATCCGCCGCCGGTTGCGCGCCGTCGCTCGCGCGGTTCTGCCGCAAGCGGCAAAGCCGGGCTTTGACTATGTAGTCGTGGCGCGGCGCGCCGCGTTAACCGCCACTTTTCCCGCGCTGACCGGCGGCCTCGAAAACACGCTCAAAC
>JAEZFA010000111.1 GCA_023417665.1 Pseudomonadota bacterium
TTTACTTCGCTGCGTTCCTGCGCGGCGCGGCGTTCGGCCTTGTCGGCCATTTCCGACCACATCGCCGCAAGCTGCTGAAAGTTTTTCCGATGAAATTCGTCCTGCGCTTCCTGCGCACGCCGGGCGCAATCTTCCGCGCGCAGCCGATACACGCTTACCTGGAACATGACGCAACCCCCACAACACCAATGTCTGCAAAACACACGGGCCGAAGACACAACCCGCCGCATTGGTAACGTAGTAATGCTGACGCAGGTTCCTGACGAAAGCAAAAGTTTTGTGACACGGTTAAGCGTGGAAGCCGGAAATCATCCACAGCTTCGCGCGATTATCACCCTATCGGGTGACGCCCATGCGAGAAAACTCTTCCTGCACTGCGGGACGAATCGCCTGCGCCGCCGCAAGATCCGCCTCGCCTCCGGCCACGTCGCCATTGCGGAGCTTGATCAGGCCCCGCAGGTAAAGTGCCTGCGGCCGGCGCGGATTGGCCTTTAACGCGGCTTCGAGATCGGTCAGGGCTTCGCCGAAATTGCCGGCGCGGAAGTTGGCAAAGCCGCGGTTGTGATGGGTGATGCCGAAGCCGGGCCGCACGCGCATGGAGACATTGCAGTCATCAAGCGCTTCCTTCACGCGGCCGACCGCGGCAAGCGCCCAGCAACGATTGTTCAGCGCGGCAATGTAATGCGGCGCGAGCAGCAGCGCCTCGTTGTAATCGGCGATCGCGCGCTCGAAATCGAAGCGCAGCCGCCATTCGGCACCGCGGCTGTTGTAAAGCTCCGAAAGGCGGTCGCCGCTGTAGCGGCCCGACGAAATCGCCGTCGAGCAGGCCGCAATCGCATTCTCGCCGGAATGTTTCACGCAGGCGTCGAAATCGCTGCTCTGCGCGCTTGCCGGAAGCGGCGCCAATGCGAGCAGCAAGACCAGCGCGGCTCTACTTGACGCCATAGCGTTCGAATTCCTGCGCGATGTTGGGCGCCGCGGAGGTGGCGGTGGAAATGTCCGCCTGCCCGCGGCGATCGCCCTTCTTCAGCTTCGCGAAACCGCGGCCGTAAAGCGCGCTTACCGTATTCGGCGCGATCTTGAGCACGGCGTCATAGTCGGCAATGGCGGCATCCCATTGCCCGAGTTTCAGATAAGCGAGCGCGCGGCTGTCGAGCGCATTGGGCTCGTTCGGCAACAGGCGCAGCGATTCATTGCAGTCGGCAACCGCAGCATCGAGATTGCCCGCAATGGCATTCACGAAACAGCGGTTGTTCCACGCGCCGGCATGATCGGGCCTGATCTTGATCGCCTCGTTATAATCGGCGGTCGCGCGCGGGTAGTCGCGCTGGCGGCGATAGGCGACCGCACGACCGATGAAGGCATAGAAATCGCGGCTGCCGAGCTTGATCGCCTCGGAGAAGTCTTCGATGGCGCGCGCCGCGTCGCCGGACTGCAAGTAAGAATGCCCGCGCAGCGTGAAGGCCGGCGCGTTTTTCGGCGACAGCACGATCGTTTCGGTGAGATATTGAATCGCGGCCGTCGGGTTGCCGCTCTCCAGCGCCTTTGACGCGCTTTCCATCAGCGAGCTGATTTTCGCGCTGTTGTCTTGCGGCGAAGCCGGCGGCGTCTCCTGCTTTTTCTGTGGCTCCGGGATCTGCCGCGCCGCGCGAAACTGGGGCCAGCCGTAGAAGGTGACATAGGCCGCACCCGCGCCGGCCACGAAGAGCGCAAACAGAATTGCGATCAGAACGGCAATATGGGTCGAACTGCTTTTCGGCGCGCTCTTGCGGCGCGCTCCGGCCCGGCGCGATGATCTTGGCTGCCTTCGCGGATCGCCCGAAACCTGCTTCGGCTCCTGCACGCGTTGCCTGGAAAGCCGCTCGGCGCGGGCCTGTGCGCGCGGATCGGCAGACGGTGCAGGCTCGGGGGCGGCTTCAGGTTCGGGGGCGTAATCGGGCTCGGGTGCGGCTTCCGGTTCGGGGACGAAGACCGGCTCGTCGTCATACCGCGGATCGTAGTCCGGCTCTTCTTCGGGATAGGCCGGCGCAACCGGTGTCTGCCGCTGCAAGGGATGCACGGGCCTCGCTTCGGGTTCGAAATTCTCCTCCGGCGTGCCGAATTCGTCTTCGACGCGCGCGATCGCATCTTCCAGCGCACGCTGCTCGGCGAAAAGCTCGCTCACCGCCATGGGCGGTCGCGCGGCCTGCGCTTCCTCGAACAGCAATTGCCGCGCCTGATCGTAGATCGAGCGACGGGCGGTCACGGTGTTCGGGCGCAAGCGCCCCACCGCATTCGCGATTGGCCTGTAATAGTCGGTGGGCACTTCGCTCGACTCGTCCCGGTTCCCTCGCGCCGTTATAGCGCGGCGGTTGCTAGCGTCCTACGACAGTGGAGGTCCGATGGGCGAAGAACTTGTCGATGGCCTCGACGACCGAACGCGACACCTTCTCGCGCCAGGCATCCGAAGTCATCTGGCGCAGATCGGCCGGACTGGACAGATAGCCGAGCTCCAGAAGCACCGACGGCACGTCCGGCGCGCGCAGAACCACGAAGCCCGCGGATTTCAACGGCGACTTGTGCAGCCGCGCCGATTTCTTCAGCGAGCCGACGAGCGTGCGCGCAAACATCGCGGAAGAATTCATCGTGTCGCGTTGCGCGAGGTTGAACAGGATATTCGCGACATCGTCGGGCTGCTGCGCGAAGCTGTAGCCGGCGAGGATGTCGGCGCGGTTTTCCTTGTCGGCGAGCCGCTGCGCCTCGGCGTCCGAGGCCCGCTCGGAGACCGTGTAGATCGTCGCCCCGGAAGCTTCGCCGGTTCCCTTCGACAGCGAGTCCGCGTGAACCGAAATGAACAGCGCAGCGGAATTCGTCCGCGCAATCGCCACCCGCTCCTCGAGCGGCACGAAGGTATCATCGTCGCGCGTCATGGCCACGCGATAGCGATTGGTCTTGAGCAATTGCTCGCGCAACTGTTTGGCGACCTGCAGGACGACGTCCTTTTCCTCGTCGCCGGTCCGCGCAATCGCGCCGGTATCCGGCCCGCCGTGCCCCGGATCGATTACGATCAGCGGGCGCAGGTCGGCCGGCTGCTGCTGGGCCTGCGCCTTCGGCTGCGGCTTCTCGGGAACAATCGCGTGCTTGAGGAAGGTCGCGGCGTCGGTGCGGACAAGGTCGATCACGAGCCGTGCGGGCTGGTCTTCGACTGCCGCCAGAACGAACGCCTTGTCGATATTCGCGGGCTCGCGCAGGTCGATCACAATGCGGGACTTACCCGGAGCGAAGGAGCCATAGCGAAAGGCGGCAACCAGCCCACGCGCCTGTTTCCCTGCCCCCACCGGCAGGTCAAAGGAGACTTCCGGCAGGTCCACCACGATGCGGTTCGGGCTCGCGATCTGGTAGGCGCGAAGCTCGACCTTCCGGTTCAGGTCGATGACGAGGCGGGTGCGGCTGGCGTCGCCCGCCAGTCTCGCGTCGAGCGCCATGGTCCGGGCCGCGGGCGGCGTATTCTGGCCCAAGGCCACGCCTGCCCCGACGGCGGCGAGCGTCAATCCCAGAGATACCGTGGCGATCCGCATATCCGGCCGTTTCCCTCTCATTTCCCCGATTTTCTAGCGGCCGTTGGGTTAAACCGGCGTTTACCGCCAAAATTTGCAGCAAATAAATCAAGAAATAGAGAGATTTAGCCTCTCTGCTTGCCAAGCGGGCATCCCGCGCCCTACATAAAACCATCACGGTTCGCGAGCGGGATTCGTCCGGGCGAACGGAAGGCGCGGGTCCGCGACCGGCAGATGAGAATGCCGCGACGCGCAGCGCGCCCCAGAGCCGCCCGATACACACCGCCAATGGGACCGTGGTGGCGACAAGGCCTCGCGCATTTCGTTCGCGGCGCCACCCGCCTGAGTTAGGAAGCGACGCCGATGGCAGCTACGCAATTCTCACGGGATCGAAAGATGACCCCGCGCAGCCGCGTATCCGCGTCATGTGATCCACGATTTGTCTGTAACCAGTTTGTGACGCGCGCTGAACAAGCGCGCGCAATGGGAATCTCATGGCCAATAAGATGCTTATTGACGCCACCCACCCGGAGGAAACCCGGGTCGTGGTCGTCCGCGGTAATCGGGTTGAGGAATTCGACTTCGAAGCCGCCAATCGCCGTCCGCTTCGCGGAAACATCTATCTAGCCAAAGTCACGCGGGTCGAGCCGTCGCTACAGGCCGCCTTCGTCGATTACGGCGGCAACCGGCACGGCTTTCTCGCCTTCGGCGAAATCCATCCGGATTACTACCAGATCCCGGTCGCGGACCGGCAGCGGCTGATCGAGGAAGAACAGCACGCCGCCGAGGAAGCCGAACAGCGGCGCAAGCGCCGCCATCAGCCGAAGTCGGCTGGAAATGCGGAAAGCATTTCCGAAGAAGCCGAACTTTCGGCCGAGGAGCCGCAGGACGAGCACGCGGAAGAAACACAGGCCGCCGACGATCACAGCGATGCTTCCGCGGAGCAGCCGGAGCAGGATGCCGGCGAAGTTACCGCAGTGATCGAAGCGCAAGCCGAAGCCGAAACGGATACGCCCGAAGCGGCGGAGACCC
>JAEZFA010000156.1 GCA_023417665.1 Pseudomonadota bacterium
CCCCAGTATATAACGACGACATGAAGCAGCGCGCTGATCGCATAGACGAGCAGCAGGCCGAGCGCCGCCAGCGTGATCAGTCCAAGTTCTCCCGTTGGAATCAGACGGTCGATGAAGAACGTCACGGCGATCGGGAACGCCAGCTCCAGCAAGCCTGCCGCCACCGCGCACGAGAAATCGAGGGCAAACAGACGGGAATGCGGCCTGTAATAGCCGAAAAATCGCTTCAGTAATTCGAACAACGCAATCGCCTTTCGCGCCCCGTCGGCGCTCGATTCAATAACCTAGCCTGACGCAAGAGCCGAATAGGGCCCTCTCGCGCAAGGCGACTTCAGCCGCACCGTCCTACTTGAACAGGCGAATGGTCGAGACTTTCGATGAGAGGACCATCCGGTCGAGGCACGTTGAGCGATCGCCGGGCGCACAAGCCTGCACATCGTTGACCAGTACAGAGCCGATCTTTTCGCAATCCGGATCGGTCTCATAGACGCGAAACATCGTCTTGGCAGCGCGGAGCGGAGCGATGTCGATCACCATTCGCCGTTGCATGGTGTTGTCGACGCCGAGGATCACCAGATCGAGCTTGAACGATTCGATCGCCTGAGCGGCCTTGTTCTCAATCAAATAGGACAGCTGGCAACGCCCCTCGGCGCTTTTGACCGTATTCAGTTCCAGCTTCAGCGCATCGTCCGCCATCGCCGGGGTGGACAAAGCGGCGAGGAAGACCGCAAGGGCAAGACGCATTGAAATCTCCTGTCACAATATCATTCACACAACCGCGCCCCGAAAACACGGCGCGGCACTCGCTCAACTCCGACCACTGCGGAAGGTCACCGGCAGTTGGAACGACAGCCCTTCGTCCGCGACCAGCGGCGGCGGCGCGGGTAACGGGCTTGCCCGTTGAACCATGGCGACGGCAGCTTCATCAAAAGCGGCAAAACCGGAGCTTCGCGACACCGACGCCGACACGACTCGTCCCTTACGATCTAGCAGCAGGTCGACGACGATCTCGGCATCGCGCTGCAAACGCTCGCCGGGATAGCGCTTGTACCGGTCAAGATGCGCCAGCAGTTCGCGCTGCCATGTCACCCGCGCGCGCTGCCTGCTGGCGGCAGTACCGCGGTCGACGGTTACCGACTGAGGCGCCACGATCGGCGTTTCCACGCTGGGTGGGGCCATCGCCTCATGCGCGACCGATGCATCCGAAGGGCTGACTTCTTGGACCGAAACCTCCTCCTGAGCCTCCTCGGCTTGCTCCGCGACCTCGTTGAGAGTCACAAGCCGATCGGCGTTCTCGGATTCGACAGGCGTTTCCTTCGGCAGTTCAGGCTGCACCATTGCCGTACGCCGCTCGGCGACAGGCTGCGACGCCATCGCTGCCTCGCTCTCGGGGCCCGGCGGCAGATTGGTCGGCGGAAATCGTGGCGATGCGAGGTCGATGCCGATCGCAAGAGCAGGCGCACCCAGTTCGCTATCGTCGGGTTCCTGCTGCGCGTCGAGAAGAATGAAACCGGCGAGGCCGGCATGCATCGCGAGCGCGATCAGCGCGGCGAACGCCCACACCTTTCGCGAAGCGGACGGAAGCTCAAACGGCGCCGACATCGTGACGGCCACCGCGCTCATGGCTGGTCGGCGCCGGAAGTGACCGGCGCTTCGGGCCGCCCTTCGAGGGCAACAAGAGACACCTTGGTGTAGCCACCCGTCCTCAACAGCTCAAGCACCTCCATCATCGACCCATATGGCACTGCACGGTCCGCGCGAAGGAAAATCCGCCGCTCCTTGTTGTTGTCCGCCGCATCAAGAAGACGCACGAGATCGACGCGCTTGATTTCGGTTTCGCCGATCGCCACCGCCAGATCCGCCTTGATGGAGACATAGGTCGGCTTGTCGGGCTT
This sequence comes from Pseudomonadota bacterium, assembly GCA_023417665.1. GTDB lineage: Bacteria > Pseudomonadota > Alphaproteobacteria > Rhizobiales > Xanthobacteraceae. Next base: position 1,896 of record JAEZFA010000156.1, read on the forward strand.
CTTTTGAGGAACCGCCGTAGAGGTCGGAAGATCGACAGGAAGATCGACGGTCGAGAGCGGCGCGGCGACCATGAAGATAATCAGAAGCACAAGAATGACGTCGATAAACGGCGTAACGTTGATCTCGTGGGTTTCCGAGAGATCGTCGCCGTCCTCCACGTCGTTGAAGGTCACCCCCATTCGCCTACTCCGCGGCCCGGCTCATCTGCTGCGCGTTCACGCGACCGAAATCACGAGAGAGATCACGGGAAAGTTGACGGCCTACCGCACCGGCGGTCTGGCCGACAAGTTCGAGGTAATTTTTGATCCCGCGCGCGTAGTAATTATAGATGATCACAGCCGGGATCGCCGCGACGAGACCGATAGCCGTCGCCAGGAGCGCCTCCGCAATGCCGGGCGCGACAACGGCGAGGTTGGTCGTCTGCGCTTTCGAAATGCCAATGAAGCTGTTCATGATCCCCCACACGGTTCCGAACAAGCCTACGAAAGGTGAGGTCGCGCCGATCGTGGCGAGCAGGCCCATGCCGATCCGGACGCGCCGTGCTTCCGCGCGCGTAATCTCCGAAAAACGTGACGCAACACGTTCCTTGATGTTGTCTTCTCCATCGAAACCGGATGACAGGCGCGCTTCATCGAGAGCAGCGGCAACGAAAATCTGCGACACGCCCTTGTCGCCCGCCAATGCATCCCGCGCCTCGGTGAGCGACCGCGCTGCGGTCACCCGCCGAAGCGCGCCGGAGACGTTGCGCCGGGCCAGAGCAAGCTCGACGAACTTGCCCACGAATATCGTCCAGGTGACCAACGACGCGAACGCCAAACCCACCATGACGCTCTGAACGACCAGATCGGCGGACATGAACATCGACCATGGCGACAGGTCGTGAAGACCTGCATTGGTCACACCTGCTGGCGATGCAGTTATGGCAGTCGTCTGATTCTGAGCCCATGCTGAGGTGGCTGCGATCTGACCCAACGCGCCACAAATCGCGAAAGAGAAGAAGCGCCGCAATATTTCACTCCGTGTCGAGGCTAAATGCCGTCCGGTTAACCGGAAGCGTACGCCGCTTAACACAGTTTCTCATTGCGACGAAAACACAAATCGGCGGAACGCTTATGCGTTTCGATTCATCGCGGAACATTCCACGATGAATCGAAACAGATTAGGAATAGACAAATTCTAATCTAGAAAAACTGCGCCGCTCAGCCCGCTTGAGCGCGCGATCGCTCCCAATACCAGGCCACATATTTCAGATTCTTGTCGTGCTCGCGGCTCTTCAGCACCGAACGAATTGCACGCGCGTCCTGCTTTTCGCAGGCTGCCCACACGAATGTCTCAGCGTCGACCGCGTCAATCGCCTTGCGGGCTTCTTCTGCGATAACCCCGGTCGCACCGGCTGCATAGTTTCGGCGGTACAGCCAGCGCACATCGACATTGCCTGCTGAGGGCAGCGGCTGTTCCTCGGCGGCGTCGAGGACTTCGATAATCGCCTTGATGGTCGTCCCCGCCGGCACTTCCGCGGCGATGCGCGCGATGGCCGGCAGCGCACTTTCATCGCCGATCATCAATATCGAGTGCGCTTTCGGAAGATCGCCGCTGCCGGGGCCGATCAGAGCCGCTACGTCGCCGGGCTGCGCATCGCGGGCGAAATCGCCGCCCGGCGTCTTCTCGCCGGGAACAGTATGCTGGAAGAAGTCGATCGTCAGTTCGCGGCGTTCCGCGTCAACGGCACGGATCGTGTAGACACGCACCGCAAGCTCATCGTTGCCCTTAGGCCAGGCGAGCCGGCCGTCGGCACGATAGCCCGGCCAGACCGGCGGCCTGCCTTTCGGTGGGATGAGAACGCGAACATGCATGTCGCCGCCGATGAAGGGCGTCACATTCGTGCAGGAAAACGTAACGCGCCGCATGTGCGGCGTCACATCCGCGACGGCGACGACCTTCACCTCATGCAGGTTGGGAACCGCCGCCGGCGCTGCCGGTCCCGCCCAGGTGAGATCGAGCGGCTCATCGCCCGCGAAGTAGAACATGTGCTCGGCGATGCTGGTGCGGGCGAGTTGCAAGGCCCGTTCCGAGGGACAGTCGAGTTCGATCAGCAGTTTCTCATCGGTCAGGCGGATGCTGGCGGTGCCCAGCTTGCTGGTCAGCAGGGCGAGTTCGGCCGTGCGGCTGACATCGGCGTGCTCGACGAAGTGTTCGCAGATTTCATCGAGCATGCGTTCGGCGTTTGCCGGGAGTGCGACGCCCGTCAGCCTGAATTGGGACACTTGATTCATGGGGCACTACCCTCCGCGGCGTCGAAGCCGTCCAACATCCGATGCCGGCCGATCGGCATCATCATAGGTCTGCCGGACGTCGGGTCGGTCAAAATGCGACTTGGGACACCAAAAACCGCACGGACGGTCTCTTCGGTCAAGACATGTTCCGGCGTCCCGGCAATGTGAATGTTTCCATTCGCCAGCGCGACGAGATGATCGGCGTAGCGCGCGCCGAGATTGAGATCATGAAGCACCATCACGACCGTGGTTCCCCTCGACCGATTGAGATCCACCAGCAGATCGAGAATTTCGACCTGATGATTGATGTCGAGAAAAGTCGTCGGCTCATCCAGCAGAAGAATGTTGGTTTCTTGCGCCAGCGCC
>JAEZFA010000205.1 GCA_023417665.1 Pseudomonadota bacterium
GCCTTGAGGCCGGTCGCCATCGGCTCGTGCACCGACTTGCGCGGGATGATGCCGGGCGCCTTCACGTCCACGCGGGCGCGCTTCTCGGCGACGATCGGGCCCTTGCCGTCGATCGGATTGCCGAGCGCGTCGACGACGCGGCCGAGCAGGCCCTTGCCGACGGGCACGTCGACGATCGCGCCGGTGCGCTTGACCGTCTGGCCTTCCTTGATGTCGCGGTCGGAGCCGAAGATCACGATGCCGACGTTGTCGCTCTCGAGGTTGAGCGCCATGCCGCGGACACCGTTCTCGAACTCGACCATTTCGCCGGCCTGCACGTTATCGAGGCCATAGACACGGGCGATACCGTCACCGACGGAAAGCACCTGTCCTACTTCGGTCACTTCGGCGGCTTCGCCGAAATTCTTGATCTGCTCTTTCAGGATTGCCGAGATTTCAGCGGCGCGGATGTCCATCAGCGGACCTCTTTCATCGCGTTACGAATGGAGTTGAGTTTGGTTTTCAGTGACGCATCGATCATGCGGGAGCCGATCTTCACTTTGAGGCCACCGAGGATCGAGGGATCGATTTTGACGTCGAGTTCGACGTTCTTCTTGCCGGAAGCGGCGATCGCTTCCTTGATGGTCGCCAGATGCTTCTCGTCGAGCTTCTCGGCGACCGTGACTTCCGCCCGGGTTTCGCCTTTTGCCTGCGAAACGAGCGCATTGAAGCCGGAAATCATTTCGCGGATCGCGAAAAGGCGGCGGTTCGAGGCAACCGTCGAAATGAACTTGCCGGCAAGGCCGGAGATATTCGCCTTGGCAAGCACCGCCTCGATCGCCTTGGTCTGCTCTTCCGCTGTGTAGACCGGGCTGCGAACCAGCCGAAGCAGGTCGTCGCTGCCCTGGAGCATGCCGTTGAAGCGGTCGAGATGGGCCTTGATCGCGTCGACGGATTTGGCTTCCTGCGCCAGCTCGAACAGAGCCGTCGCATAGCGCCCGGCCATGCCGGAAATGATGGGTTCGTGAGCCGCCATCTCTTGTCTGTTCTATATGTCCCGTTCCAAGCGCTCGGCGCCGCGGCAGCGGTCCCGTAAACCCTTGGAATTCAAGTGGGAATTCCGATTTCGCGAACAGGCAGCGGAATGCCCCCGAATGCCCTGCAAAATCGGCCGTTTGCTACCATGGGGGTCTGCCATTACGCAATGTTTTCGCCCGTCCGATTTGCCGCATCCGGGGCGAAAAATTGCAGCGCCGAACCGCCCTCATGCGACTTCTCGGTAGCGCCCCCGGGATGCAACGCTTGGACCCCGGGGAACTACTGATGATTCCAACTGATTCGAGCACCCAGAACGCGGCGGCAAAGGATTTTCTGTTCAAGCCGGCGCTGATTTCCGTCCTGAAGCGGGGCTACGGCCTTGCCGAGCTGCGAAGCGACGCCGTTGCGGGCCTGACCGTTGCCGTGGTGGCGCTGCCGCTCTCCATGGCGCTCGCGATCGCCTCCGGCGTGCCGCCGGAGCGCGGCCTCTACACCGCGATCATCGGCGGATTCCTGATTTCGCTCCTGGGCGGCAGCCGTTACCAGATCGGCGGCCCGGCCGGGGCCTTTATCGTGCTGGTCGCCGCGACCGTGGAACGCCACGGCTATGACGGACTCGTGCTCGCGACCGCGCTTGCCGGGCTCATAATGCTCCTGCTCGGAGTTTTCCGGCTCGGCACCTATATCCGGCACATTCCCTTTCCGGTGACGGTGGGCTTCACCGCCGGCATCGCGCTGATCATTTTTGCGAGCCAGCTCCGGGACCTCCTGGGCATCGACCTCGCGAAGGAGCCGGGTCCGCTCGGCGCAAAACTCGAGGCGCTCGCCGGCGCGATCGGCACCATCAAGCCCGCCGCCGTTTCGGTCGCGCTCGGCTGCATCGTCACGATTGCGATCATTCGCAGGGTGCGCCCGCACTGGCCGAGCTTCCTGATCGTGGTGATCGGAAGCAGCGCCATCGTCGCGCTGTTTCACCTCGACGTCGCCACCATCGGCTCCCGCTTCGGCGCGGTGCCGAATTCGCTGCCCGCCCCTTCGCTGCCGGCATTCGGCTGGGAGAAGGTGAAGGCGGTCCTGCCCGATGCCATCGCGATTGCGCTTCTCGGCTCGATCGAATCGCTGCTTTCCGCGGTCGTCGCCGACCGCATGAGCGGACAGAAACATCGCCCGAACGGCGAACTGGTAGCCCAAGGATTCGCGAACATCGCCTCGGTGACCTTCGGCGGCATTCCCGTCACCGGCACCATCGCCCGCACCGCGACCAATGTGCGCTCCGGCGCGAAGAGCCCGGTCTCCGGCATGTTGCATGCACTTTATCTGCTGTTGTTCATGCTGATCGCGGCACCGCTTGCGGTCTATATTCCGCTTGCGGCACTCGCCGCCGTGCTGACCGTGGTCGCCTGGAACATGGCGGAACGCCATGAATTCTGGACGCTCATAAAGAAGCACTGGGCCGACGCGCTCGTCCTGCTCGTCACCTTCTTCCTTACGGCTTTCGAAGACCTCGTCGTCGCCATCGGCGTCGGCGTCGTGCTGTCGTTCGTCCTGCGGATGGTGCAACGCCGCTACGAAAAATAGCGGCACCGCGACGCCGCTGATATTGTCTGCCGATGGGAAAGCTCATCAGAACGGCGCTCGCCGCGACCCTTCTTGTCGCGAGCGCCTTGCCAGTTGAAGCGCAACGGAAAATCGCAGAGCCGCTACCCGAACACGCGCGCAAGCCGCTCGCCGCCTTCCTGAGCGCGAGCGGATGGAAGAATGCCGATGCACTGGTCGCCCGCGCGCAACAGGCCCGGCTGACCGAGCAGATTTTTCTGGTGCGTGTTCCCGACGAAACAACCTGCGATCCGGACCAGGACCTTTGCCTCACCGTCATCGGCAGCCTGCGCAACGGCGGTTTCGTTGCCGAAGCCGTGTTCTACGCCGGCGCCAGCTTTGAGGCGCCGAACAACGCTTTCGCGTTTGGCGGCAAGGAAGGCCCGTCGCTTTTCTTCGTTCGCTTCACCGGAAAATCGCACAGCGTGATCGCCGCTCCCGCCCCGACCGGCTGGATCGTGATCCCGTCCGGCGACATCGACCGCTTCAAGGGCCCGGCGAACTAAAGAAAGCTCTGCGGATCGACGTCCACCTGCACGCGCACGCTGCCGCGCGCAGGCGGCGCGTTTGCGAGCCAGTCGCGGACGTAATGCGAAAGATCGAGATTGCGCGGCGAAGACACGAGCAGCCGCCAGCGATGACGGCCGCGGATCATCGAAAGCGGTGCCTCTGCGGGTCCGAGCAGCCGCACATCGTCGGCAAGCGGAGCGTGTGCCGCAAGCTTGCGCGCATGCGCTTCCGCGCTCGGGCCGTCCTTGGCCGATACGATGATCGCGACCATGCGTCCGAACGGCGGCAGCCGCGCTTCCTCGCGCGCGGCAATCTCGCTGTCATAGAAGGCGTCGCGGTCGCCCGCGAGCAATGCCTTCATCACCGGATGATCGGGCTGATAGGTCTGCAACAGTCCGCTCCCGCCGAGCTTCTCGCGGCCCGCGCGCCCGACCACCTGATGCAGCAGTTGAAACGTGCGCTCGGCCGCACGCGGATCACCGTAGTTCAGGCCAAGATCGGCGTCGATGATTCCGACCAGCGCCAGCCCCGGAAAGTGATGGCCTTTCGCCACCAGTTGCGTGCCGATGACGATATCGACGTCGCGGTTCGTCACCGCTTCGAGTTCGGCACGCAGCCGCTCGACACCGCCCGACATGTCGCTGGAAAGCACGAGCGTGCGCGCTTCGGGAAAGGCCGCACGCACTTCCTCCTCGAGCCGCTCGACGCCCGGTCCGATCGGCACGAATGAATCCGGTGTCTCGCATTTCGGGCAGTGCTGCGGCGGCGGCATGTCGAAGCCACAGTGATGGCAGACGAGGCGCTTGCGGTAGCGATGCTCGACAAGCCAGCTGTCGCAATTCACGCAGCGCATCCGAAAACCGCAGGAGCGGCACAGCGTCAGCGGCGCGTAGCCGCGCCGGTTCAGGAACAGAAGCGTCTGCTCGCCGCGCGCCGTGGTTTCCTCAATCGCCGTCTCGAGACGGGGCGAAATCCATCGCCCTTTGCGCGGGCCTTCCTTCTTCAGGTCTATCGCTTCGAGTTGCGGCACTTCGGTGCCGCTGAAGCGCTCCGACAACTGCAGCCGCTTGTAGCGCCCGCGCCGCGCATTGCTCTCGGTTTCGATCGAAGGCGTCGCCGACGCCAGCACCACGGTGGCCTGCGCGAGCGAACCTCGCACCACCGCCATGTCGCGTGCGTGATAATGCACGCCATCTTCCTGCTTGTAGGCGGGATCGTGCTCTTCATCGACGATGATGAGCGCAAGATCCTTGAAGGGAAGAAACAGCGCCGAACGCGCGCCCGCGACCACGCTGACTTCGCCGTTTGCGACACCTTCCCAGGTCCGCGCCCGCTTGCGCGGCGCAATCGCCGAGTGCCACTCGGCGGGACGCACGCCGAAGCGTTCGGCAAAACGGTCGAGGAAGCGCGTCGTCAGCGCGATCTCCGGCAACAGGATCAGCGCCTGCCGCTTTGCCTTCAGCACATCGGCGACCGCCTCGAAATAAACTTCCGTCTTGCCCGAGCCGGTGACGCCGTCGAGCAGGCTCACGGAAAATTTCTTCGCGCGAAGCGCTTCACCGAGTTCGCGCGCTGCCTTTCCTTGCGCCGGATTCAGATCGGGAACGGCAAAATCCGCGTCAGGCGGCAAGGCAATCGGTTCCGGCGGCAGCACGACCGTTTCCAGCGCGCCCTGATCGATCAGCCCGTCGATCACGCCGGGCGAAACGCCCGCTTCTTCCGCCGCCTCCGATTTCGAACGCAGAAGCCCGTTGTCGAGCAGCGACAGCACCCGCGCGCGCGCCTCGGTCATGCGTTCGGGTTTGCTGCCGGTAACGCGAACGCCGACCTTCTCGCGCGCCGCACCCAATTCCGCGCTTCGCCGCAGCGCCATGCGCAACACCATGCCGCGCGGGCTCAGCGTATATTCCGCAATCCAGTCGATGAGCTTGACGAGTTCGAGCGGCAGCCGCGGCAGATCGGCTTTCGCGATCACGCTTTTGAGTCGCGTTTTCGCAGGCGCCTTGCCCTCGCCCGGCCAGACCACGCCGGTTTCCTCGCGGTTGCCGAGCGGCACATGGACGATATCGCCGGGCACGAGCAGGCCCGACGCCTTGTAGGAATAAGGCCGGTCGACCGCGAGCGGCACGAGCACATCGACGATTTGTTCGGCCTGTTCTTTTGCGGCCATGATTCCTGCGGGTTTGCGGCATTTAATCGGAAGTTAAGCGGAGCGGGCGACAAAGTTCTATTCATGTCAAGCCGCGGCAAAACCACAGATAGGGACGCCCGCAGCAGCGCGGAAGCGCAGCTCTTTGCCGTCGCGTCGAAGGATGTCGCCGCCGAGCTGAAGCGCTGGCTCGACTTCATCACGAGCGAACGCCGGCTGTCGCCCAAGACCTGCGAGGCCTATGCGCGGGACGTTTCCTTCTTTCTCGGTTTTCTGACCGAACATCTCGGCCATCCGCCGAAGCTTTCCGATCTTGCAAAGCTGGCGCCGGCCGACATCCGCGCCTTTCTCGCCTTTCGCCGTGGCAGCGGCGTGGAAGCGCGCACGCTGCAACGCTCGCTTGCCGCCGCGCGTTCCTTCTCGCGCTTTCTGGAGCGCGAGGGCCGCGGCAAGTCCGACGCACTCTCGGCCGTCCGTGCGCCGAAGGTCGCAAAAACTCTGCCGCGGCCGCTGGATGCTGTGTCCGCAATCTCGCTCGCCGATCCCGCGACCCGCGCCTTCGAGGAGCGCGAGCCCTGGGTGCTCGCGCGCGACGCCGCCGTGCTTTCGCTGCTTTATGGTGCCGGACTTCGTATCGCCGAAGCCTTGTCGCTGAAGCGCGGCCAGATTCCCGCGCCGGGAACGGCGGACGCCATCACCGTCACCGGCAAGGGCAACAAGACCCGCATGGTGCCGCTGATTGCGCAAATCACGCAGGCCGTCGCGGACTACATCGCGATCTGCCCGTTCGATCTGCCGGAAGACGAGCCGGTGTTTCGCGGCGAGAAAGGCGGACCGCTCTCCCCGCGTATCGTGCAGCTTGCCATGGAAAGAATGCGCGGCGCGCTGGGGTTGCCGGACAGCGCAACGCCGCATGCGCTGCGCCACTCCTTCGCGACGCATCTGCTCGCGCGCGGCGGCGACCTTCGCTCAATTCAGGAACTGCTCGGCCACGCGTCGCTTGCGACCACGCAGATATACACGCAGGTCGACACCACGCATTTGCTCGAAGCCTATCGCGCCGCGCATCCAAGAGCGCGTTAGAAGCGCGCGCTGGCTCACATATGAATCGCGCGCTTGTCGACGGCGAGTGCGGCTTCCTTGATCGCCTCGGAAAGCGTCGGATGCGGATGGCAGGTGCGTGCAACATCTTCCGCCGAGCCTGAGAACTCCATCGCGATCGTGATTTCCGTAATCATGGTGCCGGCGTCCGGCCCGATGATATGCGCGCCGAGAACCTTGTCGGTCTTGTCGTCGGCGAGAATTTTCACGAAGCCGTCGGTGGTCTTGTTCACCTTGGCGCGGCCGTTCGCGGTGAAGGGAAACTTGCCGACGCGGTAGGCGACGCCCGCCTGCTTCAGTTCTTCCTCGGTTTTGCCGACCGAAGCGACTTCCGGATAGGTGTAGATCACGTTCGGGATCGCATCGTAGTTCACATGCCCGGCCTTGCCCGCGATCAGTTCGGCAACGGCGACACCTTCGTCCTCGCCTTTATGCGCGAGCATCGCGCCGCGCACCACGTCGCCGATCGCATAGATGCCCTTGACGTTGGTCTGGAAGTGATCGTCGATCTTCACGCGCCCGCGCTCGTCAAGCTCGACGCCGGCTTCCTGCAGGCCGAGCCCCTGCGTGTAGGGCACGCGGCCGATCGCGACCAGCACGACATCCGCTTCGATGGCTTCCGCAGCACCGCCGGCGGCCGGCTCGACGTTAGCTTTCAGCGTCTTGCCCTTGGCGTCGATCCCCGTGACCTTCGAGCCGAGCTTGAAGCTCATGCCCTGCTTTTCGAGAATGCGCTGGAACTGTTTCGCGACCTCGCCATCCATGCCGGGAAGGACGCGGTCGAGAAATTCGACGACCTGCACTTCCGCACCAAGACGGCGCCACACGCTCCCTAGCTCAAGCCCGATCACGCCGGCGCCGACCACGAGCAGCTTGCCCGGCACCTTGTCGAGCGCAAGCGCGCCGGTCGAGGAAACCACGCGCTTCTCGTCGATCTCGATGCCCTTGAGGCGCGTCACGTCCGAACCCGTCGCGATCACAATGTGCTTGGCTTCGACGATCTGGCCATCAACGTCGATCTTGCCGGGCGCCACGATCTTGCCGGCGCCCTTGATGGTGTCGATCTTGTTCTTCTTGAACAGGAAATCGACGCCCTTCACGTTGCCGTCGATGCCTTCCTGCTTGAACGCCTGCATTGCCTTCAGGTCGAGCTTGGGCTTCGACACGCCGATGCCCATGCCGGCGAAGTCGTGGCCCGCCTCCTCGAACAGATGCGAAGCATGCAGGAGCGCTTTCGAGGGAATGCAGCCGACATTGAGGCAGGTGCCGCCGAAGGTTTTGTCCTTCTCGATCACTGCGGTTTTCAGGCCGAGCTGCGCGCCGCGAATGGCGCAGACATAGCCCGCGGGGCCGGAACCGATAACGACGAGATCGTAGGACATTTTATTTTCTCCAAGCTCTCTGCGTCATGGCCGGGCTCGTCCCGGCCATCCACGCCTTACTGTTAGGAGGTCAAAGACGTGGATGCCCGGGGCAAGCCCGGGCATGACGAATGTTGATTACAGATCCAGCACCAGCCGTGCCGGATCCTCAAGGCCTTCCTTGATGCGGACAAGGCAGGTCACCGCCTCGCGGCCATCGACGATGCGGTGATCGTAGGACAGCGCGAGATACATCATCGGCTTGATGACGACCTGCCCCTTCACCGCCACCGGACGCTCCTCGATGCGATGCATGCCGAGAATTCCGGACTGCGGCGCGTTCAGGATCGGCGTCGAAAGCAGCGAGCCGTAAATGCCGCCATTCGAAATCGTGAAGGTGCCGCCCTGCATCTCGTTGATCGAGAGCTGGCCGTCACGCGCACGCTTGCCGAAATCCGCGATGGTCTTCTCGATTTCCGCGATCGACATCCGGTCGGCATCGCGCACCACCGGCACGACCAGACCCTTCTCGGTGCCGACCGCGACGCCGATGTGATAATAATTCTTGTAGACGAGATCGTTGCCGTCGATCTCGGCGTTCACCGCGGGCACTTCCTTCAGCGCCTGGATGCAGGCCTTCACGAAGAAGCCCATGAAGCCGAGCTTCACGCCGTGCTTCTTCTCGAACGCCTCCTTGTATTCCGAACGCATCTTCATCACCGCGCTCATGTCCACGTCGTTGAACGTGGTGAGCATGGCAGCGGTGTTCTGCGCGTCCTTGAGGCGCCGCGCGATGGTCTGGCGCAGCCGCGTCATCTTCACGCGCTCCTCGCGCGACGCGTCATCGGCCGGGGACGGCGCACGCATCTGCGCGGCAGGCGAAGGTGCCGCGACCGGACCGCGCTCGATTGCAGCGAGCATGTCGCCCTTGGTCACGCGGCCATCCTTGCCGGTGCCGGCGAC
>JAEZFA010000227.1 GCA_023417665.1 Pseudomonadota bacterium
TCGTGAAAACTTCGCAGCCGCCGGCATGCACCTGACGCAGAAAGCCGCGCTCTTCCGGCGCGCCGTTCCAGCCGTGCTTCACGGTGACGATGCGGCCGCTCGCAAATGTGAATCCCGCGACATCGAGCGCATTGCCGAAACCGTGCTCGGACATGCTTCCCGAGCCGCCGATGCGGCGGCAGGAATAGGATGAGAGCTGGCGCACTTCCACGATCGGTTCGTTGAACCAGGCTTGTGCTGCGGGTTGAGCCACTTCCGCCAGCCAACGGTTGAAGGCGACCGTCATCGGGCAGCCGAGCGTCGCCTGCGGCTTCAACACGACCTGACCGTCGGAGGCGGCCATGATCCTGAAAGGATGGTTCATGCCGCAGGAATAGTTGCCGTTGATTTCGGAAACCGGCGACACATAAGAGCTCGCCTGCACGAGGCGCTGTGCCATGCACTGCTCTTCCGCAGCCGCGCGCCAGGGTGCGCGCTCCTCATAGTTGAGAGCACGGCAGCCAAACAGCCCCAACGCGACGAGCGGGGCGACAAGATACAAACGTCCGCGCGCCATGAGCGGGAAAATGCGTCGGCGCCGGTTTAGAGGGAGTTAAGAAGCGCAAGCCGGCCATGCGAAGATTAAGCACCGAAATGTCAGGCCGGTGCGTTGCCGTCCGTTAACGGACGCGGCAGAAAGACGGCGAATGCCGCTCCTCGAAAAAATGCGCGGACCCGCCCGCGCCGTTCCGGTCTTCGGGATCACGATGATCCTGACGTGGGGCACGCTCTTTTACGCCCATGCGCTGCTGTTGCCCCTGCTTGCCGAAGCCCGGGGCTTCTCGATTGCAACCGTGATGAGCGGGATTTCCGTCGGCCTGCTTGCCGGCGGCTTTGCCTCCCCCTTCATCGGCAAGGCAATCGACCGGCATGGCGGCCACTATGTGATGGCCGCGGGATCGCTGCTTGCCGCAGCCGGAATCGCGACCCTGCCCTTCGCGACCCATGTTGCCGCCTATTACGCGATCTGGATCGCGCTCGGCGTTTCCATGGCGGCCAATCTCTATGACCCGGCCTTCGCGACACTGACGCGCATCTTCGGCGTCAATGCGAGAAAACAGATTACGCTCCTGACGCTGATGGGGGGCTTTGCGTCCACGGTAAGCTGGCCCGCGACGCATCTCCTGCTTACGGTAACCGACTGGCGCGGCGCCTACTTCATCTATGCCGCGATCCTCGCGCTTGTCGCCGCACCCCTGCATGCCTTTGCAATTCCCCGGAGCAAAGCGATCGCGCCAAAGCCCGCCGAGGGCGAGAAGGTCCCGGCCGTCGTCGCGGCCAGGGGGTTGATCTTCGTGCTGGTTGCCTGCGGGTTTGCGACCTTCATGTTCGCGCAGTCCGGCATGCTCACGCATATGCTCCTGATCTACGAGCGCATGGGTGTCGACCGGGCAACGGCCGTTTTCATCGGCGCGCTGTTCGGTCCGGCGCAGGTCTTTGCCCGAATCTGCGAGCTTGCGGTGGCGCGCCATACGCATCCCTTGAGCGTCGCACGCTTTTCCTCCGGTCTTCTGATCGCCGCCTTCGGCATTTTTGCGCTGTTCGGCATCCATGCGCTTACCGCGGGAATTTTCGTCATCATGTTCGGGGCGGCGAACGGCCTGATGACGATTGCGCGCGGCACGCTTCCGCTCGCACTGTTCGGACCGCAGGGCTATGGCCATCTGGTCGGCAGGCTCGCGCTGCCGGCACTTGCCGTGCAGGCGGCGGCCCCGATCGCCATGGCGCTCGTCATCGAACGCATTTCCGATCCGGCGGCACTAGGCCTGACGGCCGCATTCATCGCGTTTGCTTTCATCTGCTTCGTTTCGATCCGCCGGCCCGCGTGAGCGGTTAACGAAGGCGAAACCATGATCCTCAAGCGATCGGAAACCATGATCGCAACGATCCCCTGTATTTGCAGGCTTTGCCGCGGCGGCGGCGCGCGAATTTACCAATCGGTTGGGATGACAAATTACTAACGGAGTACGCGCGGATGTCATCGCGCGGCTTCCTTTCGGCGCCTTTGTAACGAGTACGTCGATGCGTAAAATCGCTCTCGCCTTCGTCGCGGTCATGGCCGCAACACCCGCCGCGGCCAACGATCCTGCCGTATCCAACTCACTGCAGGTCGCGCAACTGCGCGGGCCCAGCGTCATTCCTGCGCCGCGCGTCGCCGCTCCCGACGAACGCAGGCCGCAGCGGCATTCTGCACAGCGCAGACCGCAACATGCGCAATGGGACAACGAAGTTTCCGCTCCCGCAGTGGCGGAAGAGCCGGAACAGGCGCCGCAGCTGCAGCAGGTACAGTACTATCCGCAGCAGCCGCATCCCTATGAGCGGCCGCAATATTATCAGCAGCAGCAGTATCCGCAGCAGCAGCCGCAGTACTACGCGCCGCAGGCCCGCCCCAATCTCGGCGGCGGCCTCATCGAATTTCTCGTCACCGGCAACAACGCCCAGCAGCAGCAAGAGCCGCAGGCGCAGCAGTATTACTATCCGCCGCAACAGCAGCAGTATCAGCGCCAGCCCATGCACTACCGCAGGCAGGCGCCGGTCTATCAGCAGCAGGATCAGCAGCCGCAGCAGCGCATCGCCCGCACCGACCCGCAGCAGCAGCCACCACGCCAGAACCGCTTCGATCCGCGCTTCGAGCGTATGGAGGTTGCTTACGAGACCAAGGAGCCGGTCGGCAGCATCGTGATCGATACGCGCACGCGCTATCTCTATCTCGTGCTCGGGAACGGCCGCGCGCTTCGCTACGGCGTCGGCGTTGGCCGTCCCGGCTTTTCCTGGAAAGGCGTGAAAACGGTCTCCGCCAAGAAGGAATGGCCGGATTGGCGTCCGCCCGCAGAAATGCGCCTGCGCCAGCCCTATCTGCCCGTGCATATGCCGGGCGGCCCGAACAATCCGCTCGGCGCGCGCGCTCTTTATCTCGGCTCGTCGCTCTACCGCATCCACGGCTCGAACGAGCCGCATACCATCGGCAGCGCCGTATCTTCCGGTTGCTTCCGCATGCGCAACCAGGACGTGATCGATCTCTACAATCGCGTAAAGGTCGGCGCCCGGGTCGTGGTGCTGTAACGATCACGCCGCGAGACAAAACAAAACGGGCCGCTGAAACCAGCGGCCCGTTTTTTATTTTTCGCGGTTCGACGCGCGCCCTTTTGAGGGCTCATCACTTGAGGATCACACCTCGCAGCTGTTCGCGTTCGACGGTTTCGTCGTCGTGATCAGCTTGTAGGCCGGGATCGTCAGGAACTCCGCAAAGTCATGCGCGAGCGACATGTCGCGGAACAGCTCGATCGCTTCCTCGAAGCGTCCCTTGTCGTAAGCCTCGTGGCCGATCGTATCACGCACCTTCGCCATCTCGTCCCTCAACACGGACTCGAACAGCTCCGGCGTCACTTCACGGCCATCCGCAAGCTTGGCGCGGTGGTAGAGCCACTGCCAGACCTGCGCGCGGCTGATCTCGGCGGTCGCCGCGTCTTCCATCAGATGATAGAGCGGCACGGCGCCGCGGCCGCGCAGCCAGGCTTCGATGTATTGGATGCCGACGCGGATGTTCTGCCGAAGCCCTTCTTCGGTCCGCTCACCGGAATGCATCTCAAGCATTTGGTCGCGCGTGACCTGTACGTCCCGGCGCAGCTTGTCGAGCTGGTTCGGCGACTTCATCAGGCGGTTGAACACTTCGGCTGCGATCGGCACGAGATCGGGATGCGCGACCCAGGTGCCGTCGTGACCGTCACCGGCCTCGCGTTCCTTGTCCTGACGGACCTTGGTAAAGGCCGCCTCGTTCTTCACGGCGTCGCCTCGCACCGGAATCTGCGCCGCCATGCCGCCCATCGCGAAAGCGCCGCGACGATGGCAGGTACGGATCAGGAGCAGCGAATAGGCACGCAGGAACGCGCGATCCATGGTCATCACGCCCCGATCGGGCGTGAGGAAGCGCTTGTTCTTACCGAGCCGCTTGATGAAGGAGAAAATGTAGTCCCAGCGGCCGCAGTTCAGACCGGCGATATGGTCGCGCAGTTCGTAGAGGATTTCATCCATCTCGAAGGCGGCCGGCAGCGTTTCGATCAGCACGGTCGCCTTGATGGTGCCCTTCGGCATCTTGAACTTGCGCTCGGCAAAAACGAAGACATCGTTCCAGAGCCGCGCTTCCTGATGGCTCTCGATCTTCGGCAGATAGAAGTAGGGACCGGACCCGGCGTCCTTCGCCTTCTTCGCGCAGTGGAAAAAGTAAAGCGCGAAGTCGAACAGCGCGCCGGAGACCGGCTTGCCGCCGACGGTGACGTGATCTTCCATCAGATGCCAGCCGCGAGGCCGCACGACGAGCGTCGCGAGTTTCGAGCCGAGCTTGTACTCCTTGCCGGTCTGGGCATCGGTGAAGTCGATCTTGCCGTCCCAGCGGTCCTTCAGGTTGATCTGGCCTTCGATGAGGTTCTGCCAGCTCGGTGCGCAGGCATCCTCGAAGTCGGCCATGAAAACTTCGGCACCCGAATTGAGCGCATTGACCACCATCTTGCGGTCGACCGGACCGGTGATTTCCACCCGGCGGTCGATCAGGTCGGCCGGCAGCTTGCCGATCTTCCAGTCGCTTTCGCGGATATTGCGCGTCTCGTTCAGGAAGTCGGGCAGCTCGCCCTTGTCGAAGCGCGACTGGCGCTTCGTGCGCGCGTCCATCAGCTCGGCGCGACGCTTTTCGAACTTGTTGTGCAACTCGGTTACGAAAGCCAGCGCTTCCTTGGTCAGCACCTCGTCGAAACGATCCCCGCGCGGACCGCGGATCGAAACGCCACCGACGCGGTACGAGCCCGACGTCACCTTGGGGGAAGTCTTGTGCCTGGTGCCGAGGAGCTTGCCGCTCGAGCGCGAGGGCTTGTTGGCAGATTTCTTGGCAGATTTCTTGACAGTTTTCTTGACGGCTTTTTTTGCGGTTCTTTTGACCGCCTTCGCTACCGTCCTGCTCTTGGCTTTTCCGGCAGTTTTCTTGACGGCTTTCTTTGCCGTCTTCTTGCTGGCCTTCTTGGCGCTGCGAGTTGGCTTGGATTTGCCCTTATGCTTGGGCTTCTTCGCGGAGGCCATTCCCCTTCTCCCTAGGATTTAAGGTGGCCGCGTTATGCCACAAACCCTCCGGAGGATTCCAGCCGTCCAGCGCAATTGGCTTGGGACCGCCGGTCGCCCAATCAAGTAATTCCACGGTGTGGACGATCGGCCAGTCGAGACTCGCCCCGATCTGGACCATGCAGCCGACGTTTCCGGTCGCAATCAGCCCCGCCGCCGTCGAGCGCACATTCGCGACCTTGCGTTCGCGTAGCCGGCCCGCGATCTCGGGCTGGAGCATATTGTAGGTTCCCGCCGAGCCACAGCACAGATGCCCCTCGGGCACGTCGCGAACCTCGAAGCCCATGCCGGAAAGGAGCGTTTTCGGCTCCCGCGTGATTTTCTGCCCGTGCTGCAT
This sequence comes from Pseudomonadota bacterium, assembly GCA_023417665.1. Classification (GTDB taxonomy): domain Bacteria; phylum Pseudomonadota; class Alphaproteobacteria; order Rhizobiales; family Xanthobacteraceae. The sequence goes on from JAEZFA010000227.1 coordinate 5,483, forward strand.
CGAGCAGGCCGAGTGATAGGCGACCGGAAGCCGAATCGCATCGCCAGCCTTCAGTTCGAGCGCCGACAGATACTCGGTGATGTCTTTCGCAAGCGCGGAGACTTGCGCGGCCTTTTGCGCATAGGCCGGGTCACCGCGCAGCATGAAGCCGTAGTCCTTCACGGTCGTGCCGCAGCCCGAAGCCGTGATCAGGATCGCGTCGAGCCCGCCGTTTCCGATCTCCCGGGTCCAGACGTCGATATTGTTCTTCAGGAACGCATGCGCGTCGTGTTCGCGGCCCATGTGTTGGGAAAGCGAGCCGCAGCAGCCTTCGCCCTCGGGCAGCACGACTTCGATTCCGTGGCGGGTGAGCAGCCGGATCGCGGCGTCGCGGATCGACGGCTTCACCACCTGATCGACGCAGCCCGACATCAGGACCACGCGGCCTTTCTTTTCGCCGAGGGGCGGATGATAGCGCAGCGTCTGGCTGCCGCCCGGCAGCTTGCGCGGCGCGAGGTTCAGCATGGCCGCAATCCGCGTCATGCCGAGCGCGCGGACAATGGGCTCGGTCCAGCGCGTGAATTGCGCAAGCGTCATCATGGCGCGAAAGCGCTTGGGATAAGGCATCACGAGACGCAGGAGGGTGCGCGAAATCTTGTCCGACAGCGGGCGGCGGAAGGTTTTCTCGACGTGATTTCGCGCATGATCGACCAGATGCATGTAGTGCACGCCCGAGGGGCAGGTCGTCATGCAGGACAGGCAGGAAAGGCAGCGGTCGATGTGCTTCACATCCTCGCGCGTGGCGGGCCGGTCCTGCTCCAGCATCTGCTTGATGAGATAGATGCGGCCACGAGGACTATCGAGTTCGTCACCGAGCAGCACATAGGTCGGGCAGGTCGCGGTGCAGAAACCGCAATGCACGCAGGCCCGTAGAATCTTGTCGGACTCGGCGATATTCGGATCGGCAAGCTGGCGCAGCGAGAAGTGGGTCTGCATGATCTTCGCCTTCACGCTTCCGGATAGATGCGGCCGGGATTAAGCACGCCCTTGGGGTCGAAGCTTTCTTTCAACCGCTGCGAGAGCGCGGCGCGAACCGGATCGAGCGGCTCGAATATGTCGGCTGCCGCGCGCGCGGCGGCGGAAGCGCGCATCAGCGTCGCATGTCCGCGTCCCGCAAGCGCAGTTCGCACCGCGCCCTGTTGTGGTTTGTCCGTCGGCATGGCGAGCCAGATCAGGCCGCCCGCCCAGTCATAAAAATAGTGCCCACCGACTGCAGCATTGATGCCCGCCGCGATGCCGGGCGCGAGCGTCGGCGTGGTGGAAATTTTCCAGACCGCGTGATCGCCACCGCCGGCAAAGGGCGTGACGTCGCGAATCTGCTTCCAGAAAGCGCGCGAGGCATTCACATCGAGCGTGCCGAGTTCGCCGAAAGGCTTCAGCAGTTCCTCAAGCTTCTGTCTGCGATAGGCAACAGACTGCGCGATCCCTTCGAGGCGGAACACCGTCGCCGCTTTGCCGGGGGCTTTCAGTTCCGCAATTTTGCCCGCCGGCCATTGCGGCAGGTGCGCGGCCGCCGATACTTCGCAGGAAGAGCCCATGGCGAGCGACATGGCCTCGTTGGCGCGGGCGTCGGTTGCGCCGAACAGAACCGCCGTCACGCAATCCTCGGCCCGCGGCAGCACCTTCAAGGTAATGTCGGTCATCACCGCGAGCGTGCCCCAGGAGCCTGCAAGCAGCCGCGGCAGGTCGTAGCCGGTAACGTTCTTCACGACACGGCCACCGGCCTTGAAGATTTCGCCACGGCCAGACACGGCAGAGACGCCGAGCATGAAGTCGCGCGCGGCACCCGCCTTGATCCGCCGCGGGCCGGAGAGCCCGGCGGCAACGGCGCCGCCGATCGTGCCCGCAGCCGGGGCCAGGCCCAGCAGCGGCCCGAAATCCATCGGCTCAAAGGCAAGCTCCTGCTTCCGGGCTTCCAGCGCCTGCTCGATTTGCGCGACCGGCGTGGCGGCGCGGGCGGAAAGCACGAGTTCTTCCGGTTCGTAGAGCGTGATGCCGGAGATCGCCGAAAGATCCAATGTGGCGTCGGTCTGCGTCGCGCGGCCAAGACTGCGCTTGGAGCCGTGCCCGATCACCTCGAGCCGCCGCGCATCCGCACTCGCGGACACGATGATTTCGGCGACCTCATTCGCGTCGCGAGGATTGAGAATGTCCGGCATCTAGAACCGCGGCAGGTCGGGGAAGGCGGTCTTGCCGCCGTGCACATGCATGCGGCCCATCTCGGCGCAGCGGTGAAGTTCCGGGAAGACCTTGCCCGGATTCAGAAGGCCCCTGTCGTCGAAGGCGCATTTGACGCGAAGCTGCTGGTCGAGATCGACCTTGTTAAACATCTCCGGCATCAGGTCGCGCTTCTCGACGCCGACGCCATGCTCGCCGGTCAGCACGCCGCCGACTTCGACGCAAAGCCTGAGAATGTCGTTGCCGAAATCCTCCGCGCGCTTGAGTTCGCCTTCCTTGTTCGCATCATAAAGGATGAGCGGGTGAAGATTGCCGTCGCCGGCATGGAACACGTTGGCGACCAGCAGCCCGTATTTCTCCGAAAGCTCGCGCATGCGGGAAAGCACGAGCGGCAGCTTGGCACGCGGGATCGTGCCGTCCATGCAGTAGTAATCCGGCGAGATGCGGCCGACAGCGGGAAAGGCCGCCTTGCGGCCGGCCCAGAATTTCAGCCGTTCCTCCTCGCTGGTGGAGACGCGCAAGGTGGTCGAGCCGCAGTCGCTTGCGATCGCGGAAACGCGGTCGAGCAGATGGTGGCACTCGGCTTCCGGCCCGTCGAGTTCCACGATCAGGAGCGCCTCTACATCGAGCGGATAGCCGGCATTGACGAAGGCCTCCGCCGCCTGAATCGCGGGCCGGTCCATCATCTCCATGCCGCCGGGAATGATCCCCTCGCCGATGATCCGCGCGACACAGTCGCCGGCGGCTTCGGAGGTCGGAAAGCCGACAAGCAGCGCGCGCGCCGTCTCCGGCTTCTGGAGGATGCGCACGGTGACTTCGGTCACCACGCCAAGCAGGCCTTCCGAGCCGATCACAAGGCTCAGAAAATCATACCCCTCGGCATCGAGATGCTTGCCACCGAAGCGCACGACCTCACCCGTGATCAGCACCATTTCGACCCCCAGCACGTTGTTGGTGGTCAGGCCGTATTTCAGGCAATGCACGCCGCCGGAATTCTCGCCGACATTGCCGCCGATCGTACAGGCGATCTGCGAAGACGGGTCGGGCGCGTAATAAAAGCCGCGCCCCTCAACCGCCTTGGTGATGCCGAGGTTCGTGACCCCGGGCTGGGCGACCACGGCGCGGTTGGGATAGTCGATGTCCAGCACCTTGTTGAACTTGCCCATGCCGAGCAGCACGCCATCGGCAAGCGGCAGCGCACCACCCGAGAGCGAAGTTCCGGCGCCGCGCGGCACCACCTTCACGCCGTTCTCGTAGCAATAGCGCAGGATCCTTGAGACCTGCTCCGTGGTTTCGGGCAGGACGACCACCATGGGCGGCTGGCGATAGGCGGTGAGCCCGTCGGACTCGTAAGGGCGCATCGCGACTTCATTGGCGATGACGCCCTCGCCCGGCACGATCTCGCGAAATGCTGCGACGATGCTGTCGCGGCGATCGAGCACCGAGCGATCGGGGGCGGGCATGGCAACCAAGGGCGGTTCCTCCGGGGCGCCATTCGAGTGGCGCGCCGGACTTATATCAGAACCGTTCCAAGGGCATCAAAGCGAAAGCCGGCCCGCCACATGGCGGACCGGCTCTTTCCGTCTCGATTTTCGCACTCCCGCGGGCAGCAGGAGCGTTTCTCGTTTAGTTTGAACCGAAAGGCGACCAGGGCTTGGGCGCAGGCTGCGGCGTGACCGGAAGCGGATCGGACGCCGGGAAGGTATCCTTCAGCGCCTTGTCGACCTTCTTCTCGGACTTCTTCGCGGCCTTCTTCCTGGGCGCTGCCTTTTTCGGCGCGGCCTTCTTCGGCGCTGCCTTTTTGGCCTTCTTCGCTACAACCTTTTTCGTCTTCTTCGCTTTGCTGGCTTTGGCCTTCTTGGCCGGCGCCTTCGCTTTTTTGGCTTTCGCCTTCTTCGCTTTCTTCTTCGACTTCTTTGCCATGACTGACCTCTGGTTTCCGCCGGGATCCGCGACCATGCTTGGCCGCGGTGAAATTCAAGAACTGCGCACTATCAGAACATGCAGGCTACGCGGGCCATGCGCGCCGAGCAATTGCGTTTGCTCGATATCGCCCGACCGCGACGGTCCGGTAATCCAGTTGACGACGCGCGGCATGCGATTGTCGCCGAAGCGCGCGCGTATGCGATCCCAGACAGATTCGTAATCGCCTGCAATATCGCGTTCGTCAATGACGACGAGGTGGTGATCGGGAAGAAAGTTGAGCGTGGTCGGGTTATCGGCACCGGATAACAACACAAGCGTTCCGGTTTCGGCGACCGCACCGAAGGCATGCGATACCGAAACGAGCTGGGCGCCGTCCGATGCCCCTTTGGTAACCTCCAATGTCACTTCCTTTGCCCAGGGAATGAGCGCAAGCCGTGCGTCGTCACCGTGGCGGATCGATTGCGGCAGGTTCCGGGCACGCAGATAGGCCGTGACGGCCGCAGGAACGTCGTCTTTGTGGTCGAGCAGAACGAAGCTCGCCTTGGCCGTCTCCAGCATCTGCCGGAAAAGTTCGAACCGCTCCGCCGGCGGTTTCTGGCCGCGCGCCGGAATCGGATTGCGCGGATGGTTTCGGAGCCTCGCCTGCACCCGCTCCCGCCGGAGCGGGTCGTCGTCGCCAAGACGGAGCGATTTGCGGATCGCGGCAAAGACCGCCTCCCTGCCCTTCATGGCGCGGCCTTGCGCTTGTTCCAGAGCGACTGGAAAGTTTCACCCGGCGGAGCCGGAAAATCGCGATAGCGGGTCCAGCTCCCGGCAAGCGGCAAGGTGCGGAAGCGGCCTTTTCCGCCGAACCAGCCGAGCACCCGCATGGCAAGCCCGGTCGCCAGACGATAGAGCGCAGGCCGGCGCGCAAAAGCCGCCCACAGCCCGAGCCCGTAGCGCGCGGCAAGCGGCTGTAGATGGCGTTCGAACTCCCGCTCGCGCCAATTGCGCATCAGTTTGGGCAGCGGAATGCGAACCGGGCAGACTTCCTCGCAACGTCCGCAGAAGGTGGATGCATTCGGCAATTTCCCGCCCCGCTCCACGCCGACCAGCGACGGGATGAGCACGGCGCCCATCGGACCGGAATAGACCCAGCCATAGGCATGACCGCCTACCGCATGAAACACCGGACAGTGATTCATGCACGCCGAGCAGCGGATGCAACGGAGCATCTCCTGAAACCGGCCGCCCAGCATGTTCGCGCGGCCGTTGTCGAGCAGCACGACATGATATTCCTGCGGCCCGTCGGGATCTCCGGGCCGCCGCGGACCGGTCGAGAATGTGGTGTAGGCCGTGATCTCGGTACCGGAGCCCGAGCGCGCAAGCAGCCGCACGAAAAGGCTCGCGTCCTCGAGCGTCGGCACCACCTTCTCGATGCTCGAAATCACCACATGCGCCTTGGCGAGCGTCTGTGTGAGATCGCCGTTCCCTTCGTTGGTCACGATGATCGAGGAACCGGTTTCGGCCACCAGAAAGTTTGCGCCGGTGATGCCGACATCGACGCGCAGAAACGTGTCGCGCAGCATGGCGCGAGCTTCGGCAAGCAGCGAAGTCGCTTCATCGAGATTGCGCTCCGGCGGCAATCCGGTATGCGCGCGGCGGAAATCCGCTTCGACCTGCTCTTTCGTCACATGCATCGCAGGCGAGATCAGATGCGAGGGCGTCTCGCCGCGCAGCTGGATAATGTATTCGCCGAGATCGGTTTCGACCGGACGGACCCCGTTCGCCTCAAGGTAATCGTTTAGCCCGGTCTCCTCCGAGATCATCGACTTGCCCTTGGCCACCGTTTTGGCATTCAACCGCCGGCAGATTCCCAGAATAATTTCGTTGGCTTCTTCCGCGGTCGCCGCAAAATGCACATGCCCGCCGGCAGCCACGACACTCTTCTCGTAAGCCTCGAGATAGAGATCGAGATGCGCGAGAACATGATCCTTCAGGTCCCGCGCGCTGTCGCGCATTGCATCATATTCGGGAAGCCGTCCGACTGCCGCGCGTCGGCGCTGAATGAAGCCGGTCTCGAAGCGCGAAAGCGCCTTCTGCAACGAGGCATCGCCGAGCGCTGTTCGCGCAAGCTCGTTGAAGTGCGGAGAATTTACCGGCTGCGTCATCGTTCGGTCTCGCCGATCGCAGGCTCGCCGGCCATGCCGGCAAGCACCTCAGCGACATGGCGCACTTTCACATTGCGGCCTTCCCGCGAGAGCTTGCCTGCCATGTTCATGAGGCAGCCGAGATCGCCTGCAAGCAATGTCGCGGCGCCGCTCGTCGCAATGTTCGCGGTTTTGTTGCTGACGATCTTGTTGGAGACGTCGGGATACTTCACGCAGAATGTACCGCCGAAGCCGCAGCAGACATCCGCGTCTTTCATCTCCACGAGACGCAGGCCTTCCACGTTTGCGAGCAGTTCGCGGGGCTGCGCGCTGACGCCGAGTTCACGCAGGCCGGAGCAGGAATCGTGATAGGTGACCGCGCCTTCGAACCGCGCCTTGGGCGCCGTTTTGACCACATCGTTCAGAAAGACCGTGAGCTCGAAGGTCTTTGCCGCCAAAGCCCGAGCACGCGGCTCCCAGACTACATCGCCCGCGAGCAACGCCGGATAATGGACGATCACCTGCGCCGCGCAGGAGCCCGAGGGCAGCACCATATATTCATAGGGCTCGAAGGTCTCGATCGCCTGCATTGCCAGCTGCCGGGCAGTCGCACGATCGCCGGAGTTGAACGCGGGCTGGCCGCAGCAGGTCTGTTGCGGCACCGCTACACTGCAACCCGCATCTTCCAGCAATTTCGCGGCAGCAAACCCGACACGCGGACGGAGCAGATCGACGAGACAGGTTGCGAACAAACCGACTGGAATTCTTTTCTGAGCGGCGTCAGGTGCTTGATCGGACATACGGAAGGTTTGTTGCCGCCAGCGCTGGCAGGATTCCGGAAAAGTGCTATCAGTCGCGCTGTCTGAACTTAATGCTACGGGGCCGTGTCATGCAAACCATTACCTGCGTCGAAGACCTTCGCCATATCGCGCGCAACCGCGTTCCGAAGATGTTCTTTGATTACGCGGAGAGCGGCTCCTATTCCGAGCAGACGCTGCGCTGGAATCGGGAAGATTTGCAGAAAATCCGGCTCAAGCAGAAAGTGCTGACCGACGTTTCCAGCCGCAGCACCAAGACGACGATCCTCGACAAGGAAGTTAACGTACCGCTCGTTCTCGCGCCGATCGGGCTCTGCGGCATGCAGCACGCCAATGGTGAAATCCTGGCCGCCCGCGCCGCCGCGGAAGCGGGTATTCCCTTCACGCTCTCGACCATGTCGGTCTGCTCGATCGAGGATGTCGCCTCGGAAACCAACAGGCCGTTCTGGTTCCAGCTTTATGTGATGAAGGACCGCGAGTTCATCCGCAACCTGATCGCCCGCGCGGCGGCGGCGAAATGCTCGGCACTGGTCTTGACGGTCGACCTGCAGATTCTCGCGCAACGGCACCGCGACATCAAAAACGGTCTTTCCGTGCCGCCGCGGATGAAGTTTGCGAACATCGTCGACATCATGACCAAGCCCGGCTGGGCCTTCAAAATCCTCGGCACCAAGCGGCGCAGCTTCGGCAACCTTGTCGGGCACGTTAAAGGGCTCACGGATACCGGTTCGCTCGGCGCATGGACCGCCGAGCAGTTCGACCCGGCGCTGAACTGGGAAGACGTGAAATGGATTCGCTCGCTCTGGAAGGGCAAGTTGATCATCAAAGGGATCATGGATGTCGCCGACGCAAAGCTTGCGATCGAACACGGCGCGGATGGCGTGGTCGTCTCGAACCACGGCGGTCGCCAGCTCGATGGCGCTCCTTCCTCGATCTCGGCGCTACCGAAGATCGTCGATGCGGTCGGCGGCAAAACGGAAATCCTGTTCGATGGCGGCGTGCGCACCGGACAGGATCTCATGCGCGCAATCGCACTCGGCGCGAAAGGCGCCATGATCGGCCGCGCTTTTGTCTACGGGCTTGGCGCGGCCGGGCAGGAAGGCGTCAAGACTGCGATCGAGTGCATCCGCAAGGAGCTGGATATGTCGATGGCGCTTTGCGGCGTGAACTCGGTTGCGGAAATCGACAAACGGGTATTGGCGGACTGAGGGCTCCGCGCTCCTTCGCCACATTCATTCCGGGAAAATTGGAACCTGCGCAGCCCGCAGGCGTTCCAGTTCATCCCTTTATATTGCGAGGAGCGCATCATGAAAGTCAGCGAAGTCATGACCGGCGACGTAAAGATCGCTGATCCCAGCCGCACGATTCAGGATGCGGCAAAGCTCATGGAAAAGAACGACTGCGGCAGTCTCCCGGTAGGGGAAGGCGACCGTCTGGTCGGCATGATTACCGACCGGGACATCGTCATTCGCGCGGTCGCGGCCGGGCTACCCGCGAGCACGCCGATCCGCGACATCATGAGCCGCGAGTTGAAATATTGTTTCGAGGATGACGAGATCGAGGATGTTGCCGAAAACATGAGCGACATCCAGATGCGCCGCCTGCCGGTCCTCAACAGCAAGAAACGCATTGTGGGCATCGTGTCGCTCGGCGATCTCGCGCGCTCGGACGATGAATGCGCGGGCGAGGCGCTCGCCGGCATCGCCCAGCCGGGTAACGGCAAGGTTGCCGCCTGAGCCCCGGGCGCTTCCTGAAAATATATCTCCGCGGGAGCGCGGGAGCAGGCGCCGACCGACGCCGGGCCTGATAGACTGCGCCGACAGGTGCAACTCGCGATGGCGCATATTACCCGCCTCTCCACGGATGAACTGCCGCGTGCCGAACGCTTCGCGCATTGGCGCGAAGTGCGGGCGCGCAACATCTTCGGCGTCACGGTCGCGCTCGACCGCGCGGAGCGGCTCGACTTTCACGGGCATATGACGGCGATTGCGCTCGGCGGCGGAACGCTCGTCGAGATGCATTCGTCGTCCTATGTGGTGGAGCGGAGCGAAGCCGACATTGCCCGTGCGCCGGGCGACAGCCTCTGCATCTATCAGCAACTCGATGGCGGCGGCTGGTTCAGCGCGGGAGGACGCGAGTTCACACTCGCGCCCGGCGGCATCGCCACCAATCATTCCGATCTGCGCTACGATACGGCGCCGACCGACAGAAACGGCTTTCACCTTCGCATCCTGAAAGTGCCGTTTTCCGCTTGCCGGCATTGGGTGACGCAAAAAACGACGCTATGGGCCGCTCCCCTGCCCCGGCAATCCGGCGTGAATACGTTGCTTGCCGACATGTTCGCCTCCGTCGCCCGCGAGGCCGCGGCTCTGGATGCGGCATCGGCCGAAGTCGCGGTCCGCACGCTGGCGCAGCTTGCGCTGATCGCACGCGGTCAAAGCGACCCTCGCTCGGAGGAAGGCCGGGCGGCATGCCGCGAAGCGCTGCTCGACGCCGCCAAGCGTCATATCGCGAAGCATTTCAGCCGGGCCGACCTTTCCGCCGGCAAAACCGCGGCGGCACTCGGTATTTCCCTGCGGCAGCTGCACCTCCTGTTCGAGCCGACCGAGACGAGTTTCGGCGCGTATCTGCGCGCGACGCGGCTTGAGCAGGCTCGCAGCCTGCTGCTGCAATTTCCGGCGAGAAGCGTGACCGATATCGCCTATTCCTGCGGATGGAACAGTCTCGGCACTTTCCATCGCGTGTTTCTCTCGGCCTACGGCTACACGCCCGGCGAGCTTCGCGGCCGCTAAGCGCGCGGGCTGCACGAAACGAGATTCGCCGTGCACGAAACGGGACGACAGCGGTCCCGGCGCTATCCGAGATTGAAGGCCCTGAAGAAAACCGGATCCCCGGACGGAAACGGCGCAATTCCGCGCTGCCCGCCGGGTTTTCCGCTAACTCGGAGCCTCGAACCATGATGAAGCGACCGGCCGCGGGCCTCGCCGCTATCGCGTTCACTCTTTCCCTCGTGCTGCCGGCTTTCGGCCAGCAGACCGCCGACGACCGCAAATGGATCGGCGAATGCATCGTCGACAACAAGGACGAAGGCCAGACCCCGAAAGTGGTGGAGGCCTATTGCACCTGCATGAACAACCTGATGAGCGACAACGAACGGCGCTCGATCACGCAATGGGAAAAGGCCAATCCTGCGGCGCAGGAGCGCTGCAGCAAGCAGGCCGGCTGGGGCAGCCGCTAGCTTTCCTTCTTCCTCCAAAGAGACGAACCTTCATTCCCCGGGGCACCCTTCCCCGGGGATTTTCTTTCTAGCGCCGGTTACCGAAACCAATCCGGTCGCCGTTCATGCGCCAGGGTTGCGCCACGGCGCGGCGATAGCGTGCGAGCCGATCGCGCATCGTCACCCAGAACGTCCAGCTCGCGTACATCGCTGCCTGCCTTTCCTTTGCATGACGAAACGCTAGGCGCGGCAGCCTGTCTTGAAAATTGAATAATTCTGATGCTACCATTCTCAAATAGAGAATGATGGAACTCTCCGACCTCAATATTTTCCGGACGGTCGCGGAAAGCGGCGGCATCACCCGTGCTGCCGCCAAGCTCAATCGTGTGCCCTCCAACGTCACCACGCGAATCGGCCAGCTCGAGGAAGACCTCGGCGTGAAGCTGTTCGTCCGCGAGGGCCGCAACATCCGGCTCTCGCCCGCGGGTGCAATCCTCCTCGAGAAGGCAAACCGGCTCCTCGAGCTTGCGCGCGAAACGCGCGAGGCGGTCCACGAAAGCACGCCGCGCGGAATTTTGCGGCTCGGCGCCTATGAAAGCACGGCATCGGTCTGGTTGCCGGGACGCTTAAGCGAATTCCAGAAGTACTATCCGCAGGTCACGCTGGAGCTGCACACCTGGAGCCAGCAGAACATGGTCGCGGGCATTGTGTCCGGGGAACTGGAAGCCGCAATGATCTGCAACTACGACGACGATCCGCGCTTCGAAAAGCTCTGGCTTTACGACGATGAAGTCGTTCTCGTCGCACCGAAGAACAAGGACCCGCTCGCGCGCGACAGCAAGGATGACTTTGTATTGCTGTCGTTCGACGATGATTGCCCGCTGCGGCACCAGATCGAACGTCATGTGCGCGAGCGCATTCGCGCGCCTTCCCGCGTCATCGAGATGTCGTCCAATCACGCGCTACTAGGTTGCGTTGCCGCGGGCATGGGCGTCGGCATGATGCCGGAAAGCGTGCTGCCGACCTTTCCGGGGCACAAGCACCTGAACGTGCATCGCCTGCCTGCGGAGGTCGCAAAAAAACGCATCGCGCTGACCTGGCGCAAAGGAATGCGGTCTCCACGGATCGACGCGCTCGTGGAAACATTCGAGAACACGAACCGGAAGAAGGGGAAAAAGGACTGATGCTGAAACTGATCAATCCGCCGGGCGTGACGCCCGTGACGTCCTACCATCACGGCGCGCTGGCTACCGGCGTGAAGGACATGCTCTTCATCTCCGGCCAGATCGGCATGCGAGAAGACGGTTCGATTGCCGAGGGCGTCGCGGCACAGTCCGAACAGGCCATGAAGAACCTGACCGCGGTGCTGAAAGCCGCCGACATGGACATCAACAATGTCGCGAAATTCACGATCTTCGTGACCGACGCCGCACATACGCCGGAAGTCGTGCAGGCGGCGACGCCCTATTGGCGCGTGCCCTCCCCTGCCGTGACGCTGCTCGTAGTCAAGGGGCTCGCCTCGCCGGCATTGCTGG
>JAEZFA010000262.1 GCA_023417665.1 Pseudomonadota bacterium
AAAAAGACCCCGGCGCGCGGCCGGGAGCATTCTGCGTGTCTCACGGCGGGACGGTTAATCCGGCCTGGTTCTTGAAGCGTGTCCCGCTCGATTCCCATGCGGAGACGCGAAATGACCCTCGACCGCCGCTCGCTGCTCACCGGCCTTACGATTACCGGCGTCGCGACGCCGATCGCCACGGCGAATGCCGCGACGGCGCCCTCCGGCGGCTTCGGCGCGGACGTGACCAAGCTTGGCGTGCGGCCGAACGGCTCCGAGGACCAGACACGCGCGCTGCAGAATGCGATCAACGCTGCTGCCGGCTCCCGGATTCCGCTGTTCTTTCCGCCGGGCATCTATCGCGCCGCCGACATCATGCTGCCTTCCGGCGCGCATCTCGTCGGCGTGCCCGGCGCGTCGCGGCTGATGCTCGGCTACGGCGCATCGCTGCTCGCAAGCTCCAACGCCGAGCATCTGCGGCTGTTCGGCCTCACCTTTGAAGGCGGCGGGCGGCCGCTGCCGGAAAAGCGTGGCCTCCTTACGATCCGAAATACACGGGATTTCGTATTGCGCGATTGCGCGATCATCGGCGCCGGCGGCAGTGCGCTGATGCTCGAGGCCGTTGACGGCGAGATCGCCGACAACACTTTTTCGGGCGCTACCAAAGCCGCGATCTTTTCGCTCGATGCCAGCGGCCTTGCGATCCGCAACAACACGATCCGCAATATCGGCAACAACGGCATTCTGGTCTGGCGTTCGGAAAAGGGTGACGACGGAACGATCGTTACCGGCAACCGCATCACCGATATTGCCGCGCGCGACGGCGGCTCCGGGCAGAACGGGAACGGCGTGAACATTTTCCGGGCCGCGAACGTGATCGTCAGCGATAACCGGATCAAGAACTGCGCCTTCAGCGCCGTGCGCGGCAACGCCGCCTCCAACATGCAGGTGCGCGGCAACGCCACCTCTTCGCTCGGCGAAGTCGCTATCTATTCGGAGTTCGACTTCGAGGGCGCGGTCATCACCAACAATACGATCGACGGTGCCGCGCTCGGCATCTCCGTCACGAATTTCAATCACGGCGGACGGCTTGCCATCGTGCAGGGCAACCTGATCCGCAATCTCGTCACGCGCGGAAAGGCCTTCGTGGATCAGGAAGCGCGCGGCATCGGCATCGGCGTGGAAGCGGACACGATCGTGTCAGGAAACGTGATCGAACGCGCGCCGGTTGCCGGAATCTGGCTCGGCTGGAAAGAGTATCAGCGCGACGTCTCGGTCACCGGGAATATCGTGCGGCAATCGCGGATCGGGATCGCGATTCAGGTTTCCAAGGGCGCAGGCGCGGCGCTCGTTGCCGACAATCTCATTTCCGGCACGACGATGGGCGCAATTCTCGGCATGGACGGCCTGCAGAAAGTCACCGGCGACCTCGCCCATGACAAGCCCGAACGGCTCGCGCAGCTCACGATCTCCGGCAATCGCGTTCAGTAATCAGGCGACCTGCGCTTCCTGATCGTGCGCGAGATGGTTGAGGAGCCATTTTGCCGTACGCAGAAGGCGCGCGTCGCGATTCATCGGCCCTACAAGCTGCACGCCAAGCGGCAGTCCGTTCTCACCCTGCAGCAGAGGTAGCGAAACTGCAGGCAGCCCTGTCAGCGTCCAGAGCGAACAGAAGGCAGGATCGCCGGTCGACCCAGTTCCCTTTGGCGCGACACCGGTAGCGGCGGGCGTCAGGATCGCGTCGTAATAATCAAAGAAATCGCCAAGGCTCTGCGCATATTGCTTCGCCTGCGCCAGCGCCTCGAGATAGCGCGTCGCGGTCACCCTCTTCCCTTCAGAGAGGAACTCGCGCAGCGTTTGGCTCGCGACGTCACCGCCCCGGCTGACAAGCTTGCCGTGATGATGCGCCATATCGGCGGTCATGATTGCGCGCAGGTCATCCCAGGCATGGCCGTAGACCGGCTCATGCAGTTCTACTCTTTGCACCATCTCGCCGAGCGAATCTGCAAGCTCCTCGAACGCGGCAGCCGTTGCCTTGTCCGCCTTGCTCCAAGCAGGGGTACGCACATAGGCAAGACGCGGCATCACCGGCGGATCCTGGCGCACGCCGGAGAGAAAATTGGGAACCGCATAGGGCTTCGTATCCGGATCCTGCTCGTCGTAACCCGCCATGACATCCAGAATCAGCGCGATGTCGTCGAGCGAGCGGGCAAACGGGCCGACGTGATCGAGCTTGCGCGAATGGGCGAGCACGCCGGCGCGCGAGACGAGGCCGTGGCTCGCCTTCATGCCGAATACGCCGCAATAGGCGGCAGGCCGGATGATCGAACCGTTGGTCTGGGTGCCGATCGCCAGCGGGAGCATGCCCGCGGCCACGGCCGCGGCCGAGCCGGACGATGAGCCTCCGGGCGTGCGCTCAAGATCATGCGGATTCCTGGTCTTGCCCGGATGATAGAAGGCCAGCTCGGTCGTGACAGTCTTGCCGAAGATCACCGCCCCGGCCGCGCGGAGCCGGTTGACGACCGTTGCGTCCCGGTAAGGCCGCCGCCCGGCGAAAAGCGGCGATCCGTTCTCGGTCGGCAGGTCCGCGGTATCGATGCAATCCTTGATGCCGACCGGAACACCGTGCAGCGGTCCGAGTGCGTTCCCATTGGCGCGATACTCGTCGCGCTGCTTCGCTTGCGCCAGCGCAAATTCCGGGTCGAAATGCGCGAATGCGCCGACCTTGTCCTCGATGTTTTCGACCTGCGCGATCAGCGCGCGGGTAAATTCCTCGGACGAGATTTCGCCACCGGCGATCTTGGCGGCAGCTTCGGTGGCTGTCAGTTCAACGAATTCTTCGCTCACGGTATGGGTGTCCGGATTCTCGATCCGGACACCCTACCACAATTAGAGCCAGAGATTGATCGCGCCCGATAAAATCAGCGTGAAAGACAACGCGACCAGCGCCGTAACGAAAAGCGCCGTGTAAGGCTCCAGTTCGGAGCCGACAAAGCGGTGATATTTCCCGCCTGCCGGCAAAGACCGCCAGAAAATTGCGGCCGTCAAAAGCGCGGTGACGATACCGGCGGTGAAGAGATAGGTCGGGTTCATGCCCTCTGCGAAACCGCGCACGGTGGACGGGCTTCCCGGATAGAGATAATTCGGCAACGCCATACCGATTTGCGGGAAGGCGTACAGCATCACCATCGAAACGATCACGACCAGCATGTAAGGCAGCACGCCGCGGAAAATATCGTTGATGTTGACCCAGCTCGGCGCGACGCCCTTCAGGTAGAACGGCGCCATGGCCACCGGCGGCGAGAGGAAGGAGGTCTGGATGTTCAGCGCGACCAGAAGACCGAAGAACAGCGGATCGATCTCGAAGGTCTTCAGGAGCGGCAGGAATATCGGCATGAAAATGACGATGATTTCCGTCCATTCCAGCGGCCAGCCGAGCACGAAGATGATCACCTGCGCCAGAATCAGGAATCCGGTCTGGTTCAGGTTCATCCACAGCACGAACTTCTCGATCGGGCCGTGACCGCCGAGATAGGCAAAGATCGCGGAGAAAATGAAAGAGCCGATGAAAAGCCAGCACACCATCGCCGTGGTGCGTGCGGTTAGATAAACGGACTCCCGAAGCGCGCCGAAATTGAAACGGTTATAGGGAATCAACGGCAGCACGACCAACAGCGTGAGCGCCAATAGCGTGATGGCAAAAGTGCGGAAGGGTATGAAGAGAAACAACCCGACAACCAATGCCCCAAGCACGATACCGTAAAGCGCAACCAGCTTGCTTTTCCATGGCGTGCTGTAGTCCGCGCCATAGATAATCGCCAGAACGAGCGCGCCCAGCGACCCCATGGCTGCCGCTTCGCTCGGCGTCGCAATGCCGAATACGATCGTGCCGAGTGCTGCGGCAATCAATGCACCAAGCGGCAGGAAGGAGCTCAGCAAGGTGTAGTAGATGCCCGGGAAATACCACGCATAGATCGCGTTGCCGATACCGAAGACAACGAAAACGGAGATCCAGGTGAAGCCCAGGTCGTGAACCCAGATCACCGCGACGATAAAGATCGCGTAAAGCACTGCGGGAAGCGGTGAGCGAAAGAACTTCACGACACCCGGCGCTGTTTCGTGATCGATTTCCTCCGGCTTCATGTCGAGCTTCGGCGCAAGCCGTGGATTGAACAGCGCCATGATCACGGTGAGAAGCATATAGAGACCGGCGAGCATAATGCCGGGGAAGAAGGCGCCAGCATAAAGCTTCACGACCGAAACGCCTGCGGTCGCGCCATACAGAATGAGCATGACGCTCGGCGGAATCAGAATACCGAGACAGCCGCCGGCGCAAACCACCGCCGCGGAAATCTTCACGTCGTAGCCGGCCCGCAGCATCGCGGGGAACGCAAGCAGCCCCATCAGCGTCACCACCGCGCCGACGATGCCGGTCGCGGTCGCGAAGATCGCGCAGGTCGCAAGCGTCGCGAGCGCGAGCGAAGCCGGGATCGGCCCTGCCGCGAGCTGCAGCGAGCGGAACAGCCGGTCGAGCACGTTCGCGCGCTCGATCACATAGCCCATGAAGACGAAGAGCGGGATCGAGATCAGCACGTCATTCGTCATCACCGAATAAGTGCGCTGGACCACGAGCGAGAAGACGAGATCGCCCATCGCGAAGTAGCCGAAGAACACGCCGAGCGCCATCAGGGTGAAGGCGATCGGGAAGCCGAGCATGATGAAAGCCACGAACAGGACGAGCATGATTACGCCCAGTTCGGGATTGCCGATGCCCCAGCTGGCCAAAAACGCAGACATTAAACCGCCCCCTTACGCTGGCCGAGTTCTTCCAGTTCCTTGACGACGTCGTAGCCGCCCTCTTCCGCTTTTTGCAGCATTTGTTGATCGAGTTCCTGCACGTCATGCAGTCGCTGCGGCCACTTTCCGTCACGCACCGCAACAATGCAGCGCATGAATTCAACGATGCCCTGCAGGAGCATCAGTGCGCCGGTGACCGGGATCAATGTTTTGAAGTGATAAACCGGAGGCCCGTTCGGGCTTGCCGCCGAGCGTTCCTTCATCAGCCAGGCAAGCTCTGCGAAAGAAAAACCCGAATAGATGAGAGCGAGGATGCCGGGAAAAAAGAACAGAACATAAAGCGTCAGATCCATGCCGGCCTGACGACGCACGCTCCATGAGCGATACAGGAAGTCGCCGCGCACATGGCTATTCCGCGAGAGCGTGTAAGCGCCGGCCAACATGAAGAGCGCGCCATAGAGCATGTAGCTCATGTCAAAGGCCCACTCGGTCGGCGAGCCAAGCACATAGCGCATGAAGACTTCATACGCCGTGGTGAAGGTCAGGATCAGAATTGCCCATCCGGCGGTCTTGCCGACAACGGTGCTGATCCGGTCGACAATCGTCAGCCCTTCCTCATGGCTCGAGTCCGTCTGCAACGTGGCTGCGACGCCGCCGGCGGCGCAGAAACTTACCGCTAGAATCGTATGCCATTTCAGCCCGAAGATCGGCAGCATCGCGAGTGCAGCGCCGATCATCAGCACCGCGCCGAGCGAAGGTTTGCTGCGGGAGATCAATCCGCCGATGACGGCCAGAACCGGAACGAGCGTACCGGTGACGTGAAAGAACGCCTTGAAAGAGGAGAATGCGGAAGCATAGTCGGCACCATAGAAGC
>JAEZFA010000009.1 GCA_023417665.1 Pseudomonadota bacterium
GCTATTACCTGTTCGATCTCCTCGAACTCGAGGGAGAAAATCTCCGGAACCGGCCGCTGAAGGAACGAAAGAAGCGGCTCGAAGCGCTTCTCAAACCGCACATCGGGCGTGGCCCGCTTTCCTATTCGGAGCACGTTGCGGGCAGCGGCGCGGATGTCTTTGCGCGGGCATGTGAACTGAAGCTCGAAGGCATCATCTCCAAGCGGGCGGATGCGCCGTATCGTTCGGGCCGGCAGACGAACTGGCTCAAATCGAAATGCGACATGGAGCAGGAGTTCGTCGTCATCGGCTGGCGGCCATCGGACAAGAAAGGTCGACCATTCTCTTCGCTGCTGCTTGCCGTTCGCGCGGAAGGAAAACTGCGCTACGCCGGCCGCGTCGGCAGCGGCTACTCCGGTGCCCGGCTTGACGAGCTTGAAGCGCGCTTCCGGAAACTCGCGCGGGCCAAATCGCCGGCCGAAGGCGTGCCGCCCGCAATCTCGCGTCACGCGAAATTCGTGGAGCCTGAACTTGTCGCGGAGATCGAATTCCGCGGCTGGACGCGCGAAGGTCTGGTGCGTCAGGGTGCGTTCAAGGGATTGCGTGAAGACAAGCCGGCAAGCGTCATCGTGCGGGAGAAACCGATGCCGAAGCAGAAGGCTGCGAAACGCGCGGCACAATCGCCCCGCTCACCGGGCAGGAAATCAGCATCCTCCAAAGGCCGCGACGAGGACGTGATCGAGGGCGTCCGGGTCACCCATCCCGACAAAGTGCTGTTCGCCGATCAGGGCATCACCAAGCGGGACCTGATCGCGCATTATGTCAGGGTCGCCGGCCGCATGCTGCCGCACATCGCAAACCGTCCGATCAGTCTGGTGCGTTGTCCGGATGGCGAGGGCGGCGAATGCTTCTTTCAGAAACACGCGTCCAAAGGTTTCCCGGAGGAGTTTCATGCCGTGCCGATCCGGGAAAGCGCGGGCAAGCGCGACTATCTTTACATCGACGATCTGCAGGGATTGGTCGCTGCCGTGCAGATGGGCGCGCTCGAACTGCATCTCTGGGCGACGCATGTGGACGACATCGAACATCCCGACCGGATGATTTTCGATCTTGACCCGGACGAGGGTGTCGCCTTCGCGGAAGTAAAGAAGGCCGCCAGGGATCTGCGGGAGCGCCTGCAAGAACTCGGCCTGGAAAGCTTTCCGATGGCGACCGGAGGCAAGGGCATTCACGTCGTGGTGCCGCTCGTTCCCGGCCATAGCTGGGAACAGCACAGGGACTTTTCCGAAGCGATTGCACGGCTGATGGCCGAAGACGAACCGGAACGCTTCGTCGCGACCATGTCCAAGGCCAAGCGCAAGGGAAAGATCTTCGTCGATTACCTGCGCAATACCCGCGGAGCGACTGCAATCGCTCCCTATTCGGCCCGTGCGCGCAAAGGGGCGCCTTACGCGGTGCCGCTGTCCTGGCAGGCGCTCGGCAAGCTCGCGAATGCCCATCCGTTCTCGGTCGGTACCGCACCGCGGGGCGCCCCGTGGAAAGCATACGCGAAGGTAAAACAGCGGCTGCCTGACCCCGGGAAATAGTGTCGCTAAGCCGTTGTCAGGCCGTCACAATCGTTAACGGCAGCCGTGAAGAACTGCGTGAACGATTGGCGAACATTCGTCCTCCGCATGAAGTTTATTCCGGTCCGGAAGGTACCCCGGGAAAGGCGAACTTATTCCCTTGCGGCAGGCGGAAGTCGGAGATAGAACAGACCAAGAACGATGAAGTTTTCCCCGTTGGGGTCCACCCCTGTGGAAAAACTCTTAACAAAAGGCACTTTCGGCACATCTGCGATGATGTGGACAAGGCGCCGGAGGGGCGGCCCCGCCGGTGAATTGGGGCTAGGGTGCGCCGCCGCAGCAAGCGGCAGTATTCGGAAGCGGAGCAAGTGTTATGGCAGGCAGCGTCAACAAGGTCATTCTCGTCGGCAATCTCGGCGCCGACCCGGAAATCCGGCGGACCAATGACGGCCGGCCGATCGCGAACCTGCGCGTTGCGACTTCCGACTCCTGGCGGGACAAGGCGACCGGCGAACGCCGCGAGAAGACCGAGTGGCATCGCGTCGTTATCTTCAGCGAAGGCCTCGCCAAGATCGCCGAGCAGTATCTGAAGAAGGGCGCGAAGGTTTACATCGAAGGCCAACTCCAGACACGCAAATGGCAGGACAAGGACGGGCAGGATCGCTACTCGACCGAGGTCGTGCTGCAGGGTTTCAACGCGACCCTCACCATGCTCGACGGCCGCGGCGGCAGCGCCGGTCTTTCGGACGACGGTGGCTCTGACTTCGGTTCGGCCGGTCCGATTTCCAAGCCGCGCACGGGCGCCGCGCCGCGGCGTAACGATCTGGACGACGACATTCCGTTCTAGCGCGACAGGCGACGCCGCTTTCTAGCAGCCGGTGCTGCTGCCTGTTCTTCGAGCCTGCCTGTTTTCGATCCGCCTTCGTTTCTCTTGCGAACGACGTCGCGCTTGCGCGTTGACGGAAGTTGGCGTTGCATGACGGTAACGCCGCACCATAGCGGCGGTCGGGAGCACGCCATGAAAGTTGCAGTACGTTTTGCGGCGCTGGCCGCATTCGCCGTTCTTCTTCCTGCGAGTGCCTATTCTCAAGACCTGATCGTCGAAAAGAAGACGTTTGAAATGCCGAGCTATACGACGGTCGGCGGACAGACGATCAAGAACGTGAAGATCGGCTGGCAGGCGGCAGGCACGCTGAATGCGGACCGCTCCAACGTCATCCTGATCACGCATTTCTTTTCGGGAACGAGCCACGCCTTCGGCAAGTACAAGGCGGATGACAAGGTGGCGGGCTATTGGGATCCGATCGTCGGCCCCGGCAAGGCGATCGACACCAACAAATATTATGTCATCTCCGCCGACACACTCGTGAACCTCAGCCCGAACGCCGCCAACGTCGTGACGACGGGCCCCGCGAGCATCAATCCCGATACCGGCAAGCCTTACGGGATGACATTCCCGATTGTGACGATGCGCGACTTCGTGAATGTGCAGAAGGCGCTCCTGGAAAGCCTCGGCATCAAGAAGCTCAAAGTCGTGGCCGGCGCCTCGATGGGCGGCCTGCAGGTTTATGAATGGGCCGCCGGCTATCCGGAGATGGTCGAAAAGATCATTCCGGTGATCGCGGCCGCAGAGCCCGGCCCCTATCTGATGGGCTGGCTCAATGTCTGGGCCGCGCCCATCATGCTCGATCCGAAATGGAACGGCGGCGACTATTACGGCAAGGAAGCGCCGAACGAAGGGCTCGCCCAGTCGCTGAAAATTGTGACGCTTCATGCCAACCAGTGGCAGTGGGCCGAGAAAGCTTTCGGCATGGCGCTCGCCAAGGAAGGCGACGATCCGGCAAAGAACTGGGGCGCGAAGTTCAAGATCGAAGCAACGCTCGACGCCGCCGGCAAGGCTCGCGCCGCCGTCTCCGACGCCAATCACTTCCTCTATCTCGTGAAGGCGAACCACACCTATTCGGCCGACATCACGAAGATCAAGGCGCCGACGCTGATGATCTATGCGCCGAGCGATCTCGTATTCACCGCGGAGATCGTGGAGCAGGGGGCGAAGAAGATCGCAGCCAACGGAACGCCGGTGCAGACCGTGAAGCTCGAAGGACCGAACGGCCATCTGCTCGGCGTAATCGCGATCGCGCAGGCCAAGGATCAGATCGCGGCTTTCATCGAGAAGTAATGCGAAATGGCGCGAGG
>JAEZFA010000068.1 GCA_023417665.1 Pseudomonadota bacterium
CCAGAAAGACGCACTGACCGGACACCGCCCGACCTGGAAAATGGGCCAGAACGGCGGCGAGAAGAAACGCGGCAAGAAGGGTGGCTACTATCCGGGCTTTACCGGCGAAAGCTGGAGCGACCCCTTCCGCATCTTCGGCGGCGCCACCGGCGCCTTCCAGCAGGAGGCCGAGGCCCCGGAAGGCCGCATGATCCGCAACGCCGAGCGCAAGGCCTTTGACACCCTGGGGCTCGACATCGACGCCACCGCGGAGGCCCTGAAGGCCCGCTACAAGGAGCTCGTGAAGCGCCACCACCCCGACGCCAATGGCGGCGACCGGTCCAGCGAGGACCGTTTCAGGGCAGTCGTGCAGGCCTACAACTACCTAAAGGCCCAAGGTTTCTGCTAAGCCTTCTGGTAAGATTCCGCGCGACCCCGGCAGCCGTCCGGGAACTCTGAACTCGGCCCTATCTTTGCAAGGCAATAGCCGCCTCTCGGCGAGAAAAAGCATGACTGCGAACACAGAACTGGCCCCGCTCCCGGATATGAAGGTTTCGGTCCGGCAGGTTTTCGGGATCGACAGCGACCTCGAAGTTCCGGCCTATTCCGAGCCGGAATCGCATGTCCCCGACACCGACCCGGATTACATCTTCGATCGCAACACCACGCTCGCGATCCTCGCGGGCTTCGCCCACAACCGCCGCGTGCTGGTTTCGGGCTATCACGGCACGGGCAAATCGACCCATATCGAGCAGGTCGCCGCCCGCCTGAACTGGCCCTGCGTTCGCGTGAACCTGGATAGCCACATCAGCCGTATCGATCTGGTCGGCAAGGACGCGATCGTGCTGCAGGACGGCCGCCAGGTGACGGAATTCCGCGACGGCATCCTGCCCTGGGCGCTCCAGCGCAATATCGCGCTCGTCTTCGACGAATACGACGCCGGCCGGCCGGACGTGATGTTCGTGATCCAGCGCGTGCTGGAAGTCTCGGGCCGCCTCACGCTCCTCGACCAGAACAAGGTGATCCGCCCGCATCCGGCGTTCCGCCTGTTCGCGACGGCAAACACCGTGGGCCTCGGCGACACCACCGGGCTTTATCACGGCACCCAGCAGATCAATCAGGGCCAGATGGACCGCTGGTCCATCGTCACCACGCTCAACTACCTGCCGCACGACAAGGAAGTGGAGATCGTGCTCTCCAAGGCGCATCACTACCGTACGCCCGAGGGCCGCGACATCGTTTCGAAGATGGTTCGCGTTGCCGACCTGACGCGGCAGGCGTTCATCAACGGCGATCTTTCGACCGTGATGAGCCCGCGCACCGTGATCACCTGGGCGGAGAACGCGCAGATCTTCGGCGATATCGGTTTTGCGCTGCGCGTCACCTTCATCAACAAGTGCGACGAACTCGAACGTCCGGTCGTTGCCGAGTTCTATCAGCGCAGCTTCGGCAAAGAGCTTCCGGAATCCACGGTGAACGTCGCGTTGTCGTGACGTAAGCAAGCATGTCCGGGCCCACGAAGGGAAAAAACGCAGAAAGCCCGACCGAGCCCTTCAAGCGCGCGGTCGCGACGACCTTGCGTGCGCTCGCGGGCAGGCCCGAACTCGAAGTCTCCTATGCCGCGGAACGGCCCGCGGTTAACCAGGAACGCGCGCGCCTCCCCGAGCCGCCGCGGCGCCTGAGGAAGGCCGATGCCGCGATTCTGCGCGGCCACGCGGATTCGATGGCGCTGCGCCTCGCCATGCACAATCCCGCGATTCACAAAAAGATGCTGCCGCAGGGCGAGAACGCGCGCTCCGTGTTCGAAGCAGTCGAACAGGCGCGCGTGGAAGCGATCGGCTCGCGCCGCATGTCGGGCGTCGCGCAAAACCTCACCGCCATGCTGGAAGACCGCTACCACCGCGGCCAGTACGAAGAGATCACCGACCGCGCCGATGCGCCGCTCGAAGACGCGCTCGCCATGCTCGTGCGCGAGCGGCTGACCGGCCAGAAGCCGCCGGCAGGCGCGAAGAAGGTCGTCGACCTGTGGCGCGACTTCATCGAGAAGCGCGCCGATCAGGATCTCGACCGCCTCGCCTCCGAGATCGAAAACCAGCGCGGCTTCGCCGAGGCGATCCACGATCTGCTCACCTCGCTCGACATGGGCGAGGACCGCTCCAACGAGCAGGACGAGGACGACCAGGACGAAGACGAGGGCAAGGGCGAAGACAATTCGTCGAACGATCAGGGCGCGGCCGAACAGGACGACGCCTCCGATCAGTCGGCGCAGGAAGACGCGGAAATTTCGGCCGAAGAGCAGCCCGAACAGGCCGCCGAATCCGACGATGCGCCGCCCGCCGATCGTCCCGACGACATGGATTCGGGCGACTCCGAGGAAGCCGGCGAGCCGTGGCGGCCGAAGCACCAGTTGCCGAACGAGCCGCGAGGGCCGGATTATCGCGCCTTCACCAACCGCTTCGACGAAACCGTCGGCGCCGAAGATCTCTGCGATGCCGAGGAACTCTCGCGGCTGCGCTCTTATCTCGACAAGCAGATCCAGCATCTGCAAGGCGTGGTCGCCCGGCTCGCCAACCGCCTGCAGCGCCGCCTTATGGCGCAGCAGAACCGCGCCTGGGAATTCGATCTGGAAGAGGGAATGCTGGACCCCGCACGGCTCTCGCGCGTGGTCACCGACCCGTTCCAGCCGCTTTCCTTCAAGAACGAACGCGACACCGATTTCCGCGACACCGTGGTCACGCTGCTGCTCGACAATTCCGGCTCGATGCGCGGACGCCCGATCACGGTCGCCGCGACCTGCGCCGACATTCTCGCGCGCACGCTCGAGCGTTGCGGCGTGAAGGTGGAAATTCTCGGCTTCACCACCCGCGCATGGAAGGGCGGCCAGTCGCGCGAGGCGTGGCTCGCGGCGAACAAGCCGCAATCGCCGGGCCGCCTCAACGATCTGCGCCACATCATCTACAAATCGGCCGACGCGCCATGGCGGCGTGCGAGAAAAAATCTCGGCCTGATGATGCGCGAGGGCCTGCTGAAAGAGAACATCGACGGCGAGGCGCTCGACTGGGCGCATAAGCGCCTGCTGGCGCGGCCCGAGCAGCGCAAGATTCTGATGATGATTTCCGACGGCGCGCCGGTGGACGATTCCACGCTCTCCGTGAACCCCGGCAATTATCTCGAACGGCATCTGCGCTGGATCATCGAGGAGATCGAGACCCGCTCGCCGGTCGAACTGATCGCGATCGGCATCGGCCACGACGTGACCCGCTACTACCGCCGCGCCGTCACCATCGTCGATGCCGAAGAACTCGGCGGCGCCATGACCGAAAAGCTCGCCGAACTGTTCGAGGAAAAAACGGCGCCCGCACCGGGGCGCGGCCCACGCCGCCGCCTGCATTGATGCGCCGTCATTTCCGGCTCGCAATCGTCGCGGCTGCGCTGTTCCTGCCTTCCTTCCCGCTCGATGCGCAGGACGATGCCGGCATCCAGGCCATCGAGATCACCGCGCGCCCCATTCTCTCCTTCGACCGCCGCAAGGAAGAACTGCACCGCTTCGGCGCACTGGAATTCGTCGGCGGTCTTGTCCTGCAATCCCGCTACAAGCATTTCGGCGGCATCTCCGGGCTGCGGATTGCGCCCGACGGCATAAACTTCACCGCCCATTCCGATCGCGGTTTCTGGCTGCGCGGCCGCTTCACGCTGGAAGGCGATCGCATCACCGGCATCGAGAACGCCGTCATGGCGCCGATGCGCGGACCGGATGGCCGTCCGCTCGCCGCGCGGCGCTGGTTCGACACCGAGGCGCTCGCGACCGACGGCGATACGTTTTACGTCGGCATCGAACGGGTCAATCGCATCCTGCGCTACCGCCTCGAGGCGGACGGCCTGAATGCCCGCGGCATTCCGATCCAGACCCCGAACGGCATCCGCCGGCTGCCCTTCAATCAGGGGCTGGAGGCGCTCGCCTTCGTGCCCAAAGGCATGCCGCTCGCCGGAAGCCTGCTTGCGATCTCCGAGCGCGGACTGGACGAGCAGGGCAACCTGCTTGCTTTCATCATCGGCGGTGCGACGCCGGGCGGCTTCACCGTGCGGCGGACCGACCGGTTCGAGGTCAGCGACGCCGCGATCTCGCCCTCGGGCCATCTCGTGATTCTGGAGCGCTATTTCCGCCTGCTTACCGGCATCCACATGCGCATACGCGCGATCCCGCTCGCCGAGATCCGGCCCGGCGCGGTGGTCGACGGCAAGGTGCTGATCGAAGCCGATGCGAATTACGACATCGACAACATGGAAGCGCTCAGCATCACGAAAAACGCGGCCGGCGAAATCCTGCTGACGCTGCTCTCCGACAACAATTTCAATTTCTTCCAGCGCAGCGTGCTCTTACGCTTCCGCTGGCCGCAATAAAAAACCCGCCGGACCCGGCGGGTTTTTGAACTTCGGATCGCGCCGCGCTTCAGCTTGCTTCGGCGAGCTTCTTCTTGATCTTCTTCTTCAGGAGCAGCGCGCGCGAAGAAAGGTTTCCGTCGCGAGCCTTCACCAGAAACGCATCAAGGCCGCCGTTGTGATCGACCGACTTCAGCGCATTGGTCGAAACGCGCAGCCGCACGTCCTGCTTCAGCGCTTCGCTCTGCAGCGTCACGTTGACGAGATTCGGCAGGAAGCGCCGCTTGGTCTTGATGTTGGAATGGCTGACCTTGTGGCCGACGAGCACGCCCTTGCCGGTCAGTTCGCAGCGCCGAGACATCGTAAAATTCCTTGCAGTCCAAGGCGATCCGCCGGGCGTTTGCCCGTCGCCGCCTCTAAAGGGTGAAAAGCGAGGCCTCTCCATAGTGAGGGCCCCTAAAGGCGTCAAGCGAAGGCTCGGCCCCCGCGCAAACCGCCGCTGGAGCCACAGTTAAGACGCAAACCCGCCGCACCAGCCTTTTCCGGCAGTATTCCTTGCGATTCCGCCGGGATATTCCGGATTTTGCTATGATTCTCCTTCGTGAATCGGTCCGTCCGGACCCCAGACCGGGAAGATCCTCGTCCATGTTCCGCTCCGCTTTCCCCGCGGCCGCCCTGCTCCTTGCCGCAAGCGTTTCCGGCGCCACGGCCCAGCAGACCCGGCTCGATGCGGCCTATTCGGTCCATCTGGCCGGCATTCCCATCGGCCAGGGAGCGATCATTCTCGACTTGAACCAGGCGGGCTTTGCCGCCGCCGGCACCGCCAAATTCACCGGCCTCGTGCGGATGATCGCCAAGGGCGAAGGCACCTCGACCGTGCGCGGCTCCTTCGCGGCGAACCGCGTCATCTCCAGCATGTATTCGACGCAGTCGAGCACCAGCGAGCGCAACGAGAAGATCGAGATCAATGTCGTGAACGGCTTTGCGCAGGAGTTTTCGGTGCTGCCGCCGCCGCAGGATCGCGACGGCAACCGCGTGCCGATCACGCAGGCCGCCCGCACCAACGTCGTCGACCCGCTGAGTGCGGGACTGATGCTGGTCTCCGCGCCCGGCGACGTGCTGAACCCGGACTCCTGCAATCGCACGCTGCCGATCTTCGACGCCCGCTTCCGCTACGACGTCGTGCTTTCCTATCTGCGCACCGAGGACGCGCCGAAAAAGACCGTCGGCTATCAGGGCCCGGTGCTGGTCTGTCAGGCGCGCTATGTGCCGATTGCCGGCCACCGCAAGGATCGCCCGCAGGTGCAGCAGCTCGCCAACAATCGCGAACTCTTTGTCTGGCTGGCGCCCGTCAGCGGCACGCGCGTGCTCGTGCCGATCAAGGTTTCGATCTCGACCGGCATCGGCACCATGGTGGTTGAGGCGACTCGTTTCCGCGCAGCCCCGGCGAACTGAAGCGGCCGAAACCGGCGTTAAGCTATTTCGATCCGTTCGCGGGCGTTTCATAATCGTGGTGGCGCTATCTGGTGCCTGCGATCGGCGCGCATACGACATCTGGTGAGAACGAAGCTCGAAACCTCTGCGAGTCAGCGATTCGGACGCGATTCGTTCGAGACTCGTTCCGAATCTTACCCTTCGCGTCGCGCGGGCATCGGCGACTGTCGCAAAAAGGCACAGCCCGATCGCGAAGCGCGAAACGCAAGAACCGCTTCGCGCGCAGGCAGAAATTAACCACCGCCCCGCCGTCAGGCGGCACAAACCGGAGCGCGGTTGTATGAAATTGGTGGCATCCCGCTGCCGCCGAACTACATGGAGCGTGAACGGAGCAGGAAACCATGTGCCGTCAGTGATTCGGACGCGATTCGTTCGGAGCGCGTTCCAATCCTTAACGGAATGAAGAAAGATCGCTTCGAATTGTAACGAAACGGTACATCTTGCGTAGGACTGAAGCGTAACGCCTTGCTCAAAACCTCTCCGAAATCCTTTTCCGATCCCGCGCGGCGCGGCCGCGGCGTAACCGCCGTGCTCGGCCCGACGAATACCGGCAAGACGCATCTCGCAATCGACCGCATGCTTGCGCATTCGAGCGGCATGATCGGGCTGCCGCTGCGCCTGCTAGCGCGCGAGGTCTATCAGCGCTGCGTCGCGCGCATCGGTGCGGAAAACGTCGCGTTGATTACCGGCGAGGAAAAAATCCGGCCGAAGAACCCGCGCTACTGGGTCTCGACGGTCGAAGCCATGCCGCAGGATCTCGACGTCGCCTTCGCCGCGATCGACGAAGTGCAGCTTGCCGCCGATTTCGAGCGCGGACACCTTTTCACCGACCGCGTGCTGAACCTCCGGGGTCGCGAGGAAACCTGGCTGCTGGGTGCTGCCACCGTGCGCGGCATTCTGACGAAGCTTTTGCCGGGCATGGATGTGATCCAGCGTCCGCGGCTGTCGATGCTGACCTTCGCCGGCGAAAAGAAGCTGACAAGACTGCCGCGGCGCTCGGCGATCGTCGCGTTCTCCGCAGACGAGGTCTACGCGATTGCGGAGCTGATCCGCCGCCAGTCCGGCGGTGCCGCGGTCGTGCTCGGCGCACTGAGCCCCCGCACCCGCAACGCGCAGGTGGAAATCTTCCAGTCCGGCGACGTCGATTATCTGGTCGCTACCGACGCGATCGGCATGGGCCTCAATCTCGACGTCGACCATGTCGCCTTCGCTTCCGACCGCAAATTCGACGGCTATCAATTCCGCCAGTTGTCGGCGGCCGAGATGGCGCAGATCGCGGGCCGCGCGGGACGCGCACAGCGCGACGGCACCTTCGGCACCACCGGACGTTGCCGTCCCTTCGAGGCCGACCTCGTCGACCGGCTCGAGACGCACACCTTCGAGCCGGTGAAGGTGTTGCAGTGGCGCAACCACGAACTCGATTTTTCCTCGCTCGCGGCACTGGAGGCGAGCCTTTCCGTGATCCCGCGCGTCGAGGGCCTCACCCGCGCGCCGATCGCCGACGACCTGCAAATTCTGGAGCGGGCTGCGCGCGACCCCGAAATCCGGGCGATTGCGAAAAGCCCGGAGGCGATCCGGCAGCTCTGGGCCGTGTGTCAAATTCCCGACTACCGCAAGGTTTCGCCGGCGGCGCATTCGGAACTGGTATTCACCCTCTATGGATTTTTGATGCGGGAGGGTACGATCCCCGCCGACTGGATCGCCGAACAGGTGGCCCTTGCCGACCGGCCTGAAGGCGACATCGACACGCTTTCAAACCGCATCGCGCAGGTGCGCACCTGGACCTTCGCTGCAAACCGCGCCGACTGGTTGCGCGATCCGGAACACTGGCAGGGCATCACGCGTGCCGTCGAAGACCGGCTCTCCGACGCGCTGCATGAACGCCTTACCCAACGCTTCGTTGACCGCCGCACCAGCGTGCTGATGCGGCGCCTGAGAGAGAACACACGCTTGGAGACTGAAATTAAAGAAAGCGGCGAAGTGATCGTCGAAGGTCACATCATCGGTCGCTTGCAGGGGTTTGAGTTCGTTGCCGACGCTTCCGGCAGTTCGCCCGACGCGAAAGCGCTGCGGGCGGCGGCGCAAAAAGCGCTCGCCGGGGAAATCGAAAAACGCGCGGACGAGATCGACAAGGCGGACGACGGCAAGATCGTGCTGGCGAACGATGGCATGGTGCGCTGGAACGGCGAGCCGGTGGCACGCCTCGTTGCCGGCGATGTCGCGCTCAAGCCGCGCGCACATCTCATCGCGGACGAGCAACTGACCGGGGCCGCGCGCGACAAGGTTGCGGCGCGCATCGACCGCTGGATCGAAGCCCATGTCGAAAAGCTGCTCGGGCCGCTGAACGCGCTTGCCAAGGCCGAAGACGTGACCGGCATGGCGCGCGGCGTGGCGTTCCAGCTGGTTGAGGCGCTTGGCGTGCTCGACCGCGTGAACGTGGCCGACGAAGTGAAGGGGCTCGATCAGGACGCACGCGGCGCGCTTCGCAAATACGGCGTGCGCTTCGGCGCCTATCATATTTACATCCCCGCACTCCTGAAGCCGGCACCGCGCCAGCTCGCGCTCTTGCTCTGGGCGCTCAAGCATGGCGGCCTTTCGCAGAAGGGCATGAGCGAATTGCCGTCGCTGGCTTCCTCCGGCCGCACGTCGATTCCGAACGACAAGGAAATCCAGAAGTCGCTTTATCGCGCGGCCGGCTATCGCGTCGCCGGCACCCGCGCGGTGCGCGTCGATATTCTGGAACGGCTTGCCGATCTCATTCGTCCGGCGATCGCGTGGAAACCCGGCGCGGCAGGCGACAAGCCGGCCGGCGCGATCGACGGCTTCGGCTTCACCGTTTCCGTCGGCATGACGTCGCTGGTCGGATGCGCGGGCGAGGACTTCGCCTCGATCCTGAAAGCGCTCGGCTATCGCATGGATCGTCGCCCGGCGCCGGTCGAAGCTGCATCACCCGCGGTCGTTGAAGAACCTGCCGCGGAAGCGCCGACCTCGGAGGCAGCTGTCGCGGAAGCACCTGCGGCCGAAGCACCCGCCACCGAAGAACCCGCTGCGGAAGCGCCCGCAGAAATCGCGGCCGACGATGCCACCACTCCGGAGGCGGCACCCGTCGCCGCCGAGGAAACGCAAAGCCCGCCGCTTGCCGATGCCGTGCCTCCTGCCGCTGCCGCGGAAGCCGAGCCTGCGATGATCGAGGTCTGGCGGCCCGGACGGCCACGGCCCGAGCGCAAGCCCGAACGCGGCCGCCCGCGCAAGCACGAAAGCACCGGCGAAGCCGCCACGGCACCGCATGTCAGCGAACGTCCGCGTCAGGATCGCCGCGACAAGCGCGGCAAGGATCGTGGACCGCGCAAGGATGCCGCGCCGTTCAAGCCGCGGCCCGAGCGCAAGGAAAAGCCGCTCGATCCCAATTCGCCCTTCGCCTCGCTGCTTGCGCTGAAGGAGCGGCTCGAAGCCGACAAGAAGGGCAAGGGTTGACCGCGGGCGAAAACGCGCAGCGCCTCGACCGCTGGATCTGGCACGCGCGGATCGTGAAAACACGAATGCTCGCCGCAGCCCTGGTTTCGGATGGCTATGTTCGGGTGAACGGCGCACGCGCCGAGCACCCGGCGCGATCCATCAAGCCGGGGGACGTGCTGACCATCGCGCTGCCCGCGCGCGTGCGCGTCCTGAAGGTGACAGGCATTTTGCCGCGCCGGGCTGACGCAGGCGCGGCCCAAGGCACATATGAAACCGTGGCGGCGCAGGGCTGATCCCTGCGCGTCGTCCTTGGCAAAGCCGACCCTCTGCGCTAGTCGGCACCCGCGCGAAAGTACCGAACCGGCCATGACCTACGTCGTCAACGACAAGTGCATCCGCTGCAAATACATGGACTGCGTGGAAGTCTGTCCGGTGGACTGCTTCTACGAAGGCGAGAACATGCTCGTCATCCATCCGGACGAATGCATCGACTGCGGCGTGTGCGAGCCCGAATGCCCGGCGGAGGCGATCAAGCCCGATACCGTGCCGGGGCTCGAGAAGTGGATCGGGCTGAACGCCGAGTATGCGAAGGTCTGGCCGAACATCACGATCAAGCGCGACGCCCCCGAGGACGCCAAGGAGTGGGACGGGGTCGAGGGCAAGGAGCAGTACTTTTCCGGGAAGCCCGGCCAGGGCGACTGAGCGCCACATCGGGGTACCGGAACGCCGGTAACCATAACGCTCCGGCGGGATTCCCCGCGTTGCGGCAAACCATTGATTTTTTGGGAAAATGTGCTATATTTCCCACAGTCGCCCGTTTTCATCGCAAGATATAGGGCGCTCCGAGGAGCTGCCCGACCCGAAATTCCAAGCGTAGAGGCCGTTTACACACGCCCGCCCGCAAGCGGCGCGCGGGAAAGCAGCATCGCCGCCCGATTTCAATCGATGGTTTTACCGGCGTCGGAACGAGAAATTTTAGTCGCGTAAGGCCGGTAAGACCGGTGCAGGAGCAGAAGCCAGAACATGACCACTGCCAAGAAGACCCAGACCCGCCAAGGTTTCAAGACCAACGAGTTCATCGTTTATCCGGCTCACGGCGTCGGTCAGATCGTTCGCATCGAGGAACAGGAAGTCGCGGGCTACAAGCTCGAGCTTTTCGTCATCTCCTTCGCCAAGGACAAGATGACGCTGCGCGTTCCGACATCGAAGGCGGCGTCGGTCGGCATGCGCAAGCTCGCAAGCCCGGACACCGTGAAGAAGGCACTGGAGACGCTCAAGGGCCGCGCCCGCATCAAGCGCACCATGTGGTCGCGCCGCGCGCAGGAATACGAAGCGAAGATCAACTCCGGCGATCTCATCCAGATCGCGGAAGTCGTGCGCGACCTGTTCCGCTCCGACACGCAGCCCGAGCAGTCCTATTCCGAACGCCAGCTTTATGAAGCGGCACTCGATCGCATGGTTCGCGAACTGTCGGCCGTCGAGGACATCACCGAGACCGAAGCCGCGAAAATGATCGAGGCGCAGCTGATGAAGGCGCCGACCCGCAACAAGGCGGCGAAGGGCGAAAACAGCGACGAGCAGGAAGCGGCCGCCTGAGCGCGCCGAAGCCCGCGAACAGAATGCGAAAGGCCCGGATCGCTCCGGGCCTTTTTCTTTGTCACCCTTGTTCATAGCCCGCGGCCGGCGCGAGCATGCCCGCGCTTATTCGACGACCAGCTTGACGTGATCGCCCGGTGTCAGTCGCGCGCCGCGGCGCAGGCCGTTCAGCACCAGAAAGCGCTCCAGTTGCCGGTCGGCAAAGGCCATGCGCGCGGCAAGCCGCTCCGGCGTATCGCCGGCAGTCACGCGATGAATGTTGATGCGCAGCGGCCGGATCGCCTGCGCTTCTTCGAGCGGCACCCGGCGAAACGAGAGCGCGGCCTGCCGGAACGACGCCTCGAGCTGCGGCGTAAGCTCTCGCGCCGCGAATGCAATCCGGTACACATCCGCACCGAAGCGGATCGCATAGAGCCGGAACGACCATTGCTCGCCGCGTGCGACCGCCGTCGCCGCCTCGAAGCCGTTGACCTGAAACTGCTCGATCGTGGAGAGGTCCACGCCTTCGACCCAGCCCTTGGAAACGTAACTCGTCAGCGGATCGGCCGCCGAAACCCGCACCGCATCGAGCCGCAGCGCCTCGCGGCCGTTTCCGGTCGCGCCGAGCACGGCCTGCGGCGTGTTTTCGAGCGCAAAACCTTCCGGCGCCGTGAAGGCAAAGCCGAGATTCGGATGCAGGAAGATCCGTCCGCGCACGAAGCCTTCCTTCGGGTCGTCGCCGAAGGTCACGCCATCCAGCGCTTTGAGAAAGGCATCGCGGTCGCGCTCGGTCGATTGCGGATTGACGAACTGCTTCGCGTTCGCGACCGCGATCGAAATCCGCTCCGGCGTCGAGGGATGGCTTGAAAGGAAATCGATGTCCTTGCTCTGGCTCGCGCCGAGCGTCGCGCTGCGCAATTGCGCGAAGCGGCCCATCGAAGTGAGGAAACGCGAGGCACCGTAAGGATCGTAACCCGCGCGTGCCGCGATCCCGACACCGACGGCGTCGGCTTCCAGTTCCTGCCCGCGCGAGAAGGTCGCGATCGAAAGCCGCGAACGGGCGAGCGCGAGCGCGCCGAGTTGCGGATCGCTGAGCGTGTCGGAGATCGCGCGGCTGTTCAGCACCGCGGCGCGGATTTGCTCCTCGCGGATGACGGCATGACGCGCGAGCACATGGGCCATCTCGTGCGAGATCACCGAGGAAAGCTCCGCCGTGTCGTTGGCGAGCGAAATCAGGCCGCGCGTGACGTAAAGCGAGCCGCCCGGCAGCGCGAAGGCATTGATCGCGGGCGAGTTGAGAATCGTGATCCGGTATTTGAGCTCCGGCTTTTCGGAAGCCGCGACCAGCCGCTCGACCGTTTGCTCCATCAGCGCCTGCAACGCCGGCGCCTCGTAGACGCCGCCGTAAGTCGCGATCAGCCGCTCGTGTTCCTTGCGTTGCGCGGGCGGCAGCGCGGCAATCGCAGGGTCTTCCGCCTGCCGGATGCCGAAGCCGACCTGATCCAGCGAGATCGTCGAGCAGGACGCCAGCGCAACAGAAAGCGCAACGCCGCCCAGGGCGGCGCGAATCCGCTGCCATGATCGTTCGCGCGCTTGCATCATTCGCTCGTCGGGCTGTCCAGTAATTCGATCGCCTGCGCCAGATTGATTTCTATGGCCGGGCCGCCCCAGGAGAACAGGATACCCCTAACCCGGATACGCCTGCCACGCCAGTTTTTAGGCTCCTTGCCCATCTTC
>JAEZFA010000082.1 GCA_023417665.1 Pseudomonadota bacterium
GGTAAAATCCGGCCTGGAGGTCGCGAAGGCCGCAGGTAAGTTTGCGATCGAAACCCTGACCCCGTTGCAGAGTTCAGCGAACCTGATCGAGGATTTCTACAAGGTCGCAGAGCCGGTATTCGAAGCCTACGGCGAAACGCCCCCAGACAGCCAGGAAGACATCCGGCGCAGCATCCGTTTTGCCCGTGTCGACGCCGCCGTCGCTACCTTTCGTGCCCTTTACACCGACGACCGCGCGTTGCGCAGCTTGCCTGTTTGCATTGTGATCGATGATGCACAGTTCTCGGATCGCGACGAAGCAATCGTGCATTTCCTGCATGAAATGCTTGCGCAAGCGCAACTCCACAGCTGGCCGATTCTCTTCCTGATCACCAGTTGGGAACACGAATGGCATCTGCAGGCGAAAGGTGACTACCTCTCGAGCATCGCTTCGGTCGTCTCAAGGCGCGTGCTGAACGATGAGGTGGCAGCGCGCAGCTTTATGATGTATCAGCTGCCCGGTATTGCCGATCTTGGTCCGCTTCTGCGTGAAAGCCTGCCAGGCCTTACGACGTATCAGGTGCAACGAACGCTCGCGCATGTCGCCGGCCATCCGCGCTTTCTGATGCAGATGATCGGCGTCGCAAGGGGCACGCGCAACTGGTTCGTGCGCAGGGATCTATCCGCGGCGTTTACGCCTGAGGGTTTCGAGAAGTTTCTGGGTAGTCTTGTCAGTCTCCACGATGCGATTTCGGAGCGCCTTTTGCTCGTTCCGGAACCGGTGCAGCAGGCACTCTGCCTGTCTGCCATGCAGGACATCCGCTTTATCCGTGATCTTACTTCTTCGGTCGCGGACCGGCTGGCGATGGCGGGGGTGCGCAGCGGGCTGGAGGAAGCGGAGCTTCCTTACGCTTTCGTCGAGTTTCC
Source organism: Pseudomonadota bacterium (assembly GCA_023417665.1). Taxonomy (GTDB): domain Bacteria; phylum Pseudomonadota; class Alphaproteobacteria; order Rhizobiales; family Xanthobacteraceae. The sequence goes on from JAEZFA010000082.1 coordinate 907, forward strand.
CAATCCAGGAACCGGCGAGTTCGTGCAGAAGGTGTTCTTCGACGTGGTCCGCGATTTCTTCGATCGCAACTATGACGTAGAAGCCTGCCGCAATGCGCTCGCTATGGCGTTGCACGCTTTGGTCAATGACGCCGGTGAGATGGAGAAGCTTTCCGAAACGCACAAGAGCAGGGTTGTTCTGCTTGCGATCTCGACCGAGCCGCAGACGATTGACCAGGAAACGCTGTCAAATATCTACATTCATCTGGCGGCCCTATGCAGCAGCGCGATGGAGCGCTTCGACTATCTCGCCGCGGCGGACTATGCGTCACGCATTTACACTACCGGGCGAGCACGCGAGGAACTGGGATTGTCTCACGACGTAAGCATTCCCATTTCGGTTATGACTACGGCGATCAGTGCGCTCGAATTCGTCGGCGACTATGAGAAGGCGAACCTGATCGCCTACGGCTGGCACGCTGGCATGGCCGCCGCGCCGAGTGATCCGAATGATACCGATGACGTCAAGTATGAACGGCTCAGCTATCTCGGCGATGCCTTTATGCGTGCAGGAGACTATGCGCGGGCAGCGGGAGCGTTCGACGAAGCGGCTTCAGCAGCGACAAGAGTGGCGCGGGACGAGCGGAACACCGAAAATCGCGCGCGGATAGCAATCGCGATCAAACGGTTGGGGGATGCGCTGAAGGCGCTTTCAAAGGACGAAGGTGCGGTACTGCACTACAATATCGCGGCCGCTATTTTTTCGATGGTTCATGAAGATGCGAGAAGCGAAAAGCCATTTTTTACTTTCAGGATGCCGATCCCGGAGCGTAAACGCGATAATGTCCTAGGCCTTGCCTGGATTGCAGCGGAAGAGCCGTGCGTCGAGGTTGCAGGAAAAGTGGCCTGGGTGCTGATCGAAATCGTGGACATTCTTATTGCGCGCAAACAGCTTAATGACGCGGAGTCGCTTGCGGAAGAGGTCCTCGAACGCTATCGCGCCTATCACCGCGCCACGAACACGTTTAGGAGCAAGGGCAGCATATCGCTCGCACTCGAGCGAGTCGCCGACATCGCTCACGAGATGTTTCGGTTTCCGCGTGCTGAAGTGCTTTATCGGGAATGCATGACGATCAAGGAGGAAATCCTTTCTAAAAATCCGTCGTCATTCCAGGCACGGCAACATGTCGCTTTTATTTCTCGCAAGATCGGCGACAGCTTATTCGCGCAGGAGAAAATGGGGGAGGCGGAACAAGAGTTTTTACGCAACCGGGATATCTTGGTAGCGCTCGCGGAAAAGTCCAAGCAGCCCGACGCGATCCACAATGCCGCCAGCTCGATCATGCGCCTGGCGGATGTCCTACAGCGCAAGAGCGAATATGATCGGGCACAGGAAATGCGGCTTGAAAGCCTCCGTATGCTGGCGGCCATTCCCGAAGCATTGCTGACGCCGAACATCCGCGCCCGCATTGCTAACGCGTTGAATGCATTGGCGTCGCAGGAGCTAATGCGCCAGCAGCCGTTGCACGCCATCCCGTATCTTGAGCGAAGTATTGAAGTTACGCGCGCCATTGTTGCGCTGGAACCTGCCCCTCAGCGCAAAGTATCTCTGGCCTATGCGCTGCAACGCCTAGCCGAGGCGGTGAATCATGCGCGAGACCAATTGCCGCCGGATCAGGTCGAACGAATGATCGCCGCAGCAAACGAAGCGCTGGATATTCTTGGGGCACTGGAAGAAGCGGAAGGCGACACAAGCATTGCCGCCGAGCGCTGTAGAACGAATGTCTTGCTTGGCGCGATTCACAAGGAAGGCGACCATGAGAAGTCAATGTCTCATTACCAGGAAGCGCTTCGGATTGCGCGCGACGTAAGAAGACGCGCGGTGAACAAAATCGGTGCGGCGTTGGACCTGCATCTTGCGGTCAACCATCTTGGGCTGGCCTATGTACGATCGGGCGATCTAGAGAACGCAGCGCCGCTTTTTCAGGAATCGTTGAAGATCATGCAGGAAGTCGTAGCTAAGCATCCTACCGCCGCAAATTATCGCGAACTCGCAGTAGCGTGGCAATCAATGTGGATATTGCGTACAGGTGGTGCAAGTGAAGTGTCGATTACTGATTTGCAAGAAAATATAGAGCTTCGCGATATCGCCATTGCGTTGGGAGAAGCAGCGAAACGCTATAACGAACTGAACCCGACTGCTGAAGCGCAAGGATGGGTCGAGGAAGCAGGGAGACTAATTCGAGATATCGCGGAGGCGATTCAGCATGCCGAAGCCATCGCGTCCTCCTGAGCGCGTTTTACACGCTCCCCCGCAACGTAAGTTGCCTCGACCGCCCGGTCGTCGCCGAGCGTCATCAGCACAAACAGCAATTCCTCGATCGACTGCGCGCGTTCGTTCCTGAATTTCAGGAGCGGGGTGGCGGCGGGATTGAGCACCACGAGATCGGCCTCGAGTCCTCGACGGATCGTGCCGATTTTGTCGTCGAGCCGCAGGGCCTGCGCGCCGCCGAGCGTCGCAAGATAGAACGCGCGGATCGCGGAGATCGGGTCGCCGTCGAACTGCGAAACTTTATAGGCTTCGTTCAGCGTCGAAAGCAGCGAAAAACTCGTGCCGGCGCCGATATCGGTGCCGACACCGACGCGAACCGGACGCTCTGCCCGTTTTGCCTTTGCGACGCTGAAGAAGCCGCTGCCGAGGAAGAGATTCGAGGTCGGGCAGTGCGCAAGCGCAGTGCCGGTTTCGTGGCAGCGGCAGAAGTCGCGCTCCGAAAGGTGCACGCCATGGGCGAAGACGGCCCGCTCGCCCGCGAGACCGTAATGGGCGTAAACGTCGAAATAGTCCTCGCGGTCTGGGAACAGGCGTTTGACGTCGCTCACTTCACGCAGGTTCTCGGCGATATGCGTGTGAACATGGACGTCCGGATGTTCGCGCCACAACGCGCCTGCGGCTTCGAGCTGCGCAGGCGTCGACGTGATCGCAAAGCGCGGCGTGATCGCGTAAACGCCGCGGCCCCTGCCGTGCCACTTTTCGATCAGCGCTTTTGAATCGTCGTAGCCTTGTTGCGGGGTATCGAGGAGCGCGTCCGGCGCGTTGCGGTCCATCAGCACCTTGCCGGCGATCAGCCGCAGGTTACGTCGTGCGGCTTGCTCGAACAGCGCGTCGACCGATTGCGGATAGCTCGCGCAGAACACGAGCGCGGTCGTGGTGCCGTTGCGGATCAGCTCGTCGCAAAAGGTTGCAGCGACCGCGTCCGCGTGGGGCTTGTGCTGAAACTCCTGCTCGGCCGGAAAGGTGTAGCGGTTGAGCCAGTCGAGCAATTGCCCGCCCGGCGCCCCGATCATCCCGGTCTGCACGTAGTGAATATGCGTGTCGATGAAGCCCGCGGAGATCAGGCAGCCGGGATAATGGTCGATTTCGGCGCCTTCGGGCAGTCGCGGCGCAATCGTGGCTGCGGGCCCCGCGGCTTCGATCACGCCGTCTCTGATGAGCACGATCCCGTCGCGTTCATGGACGAAGCTCTTTGCCGGGTCGGAAAGAAACGGATCGTCCGTGAAGTAGATCAGATCGCCGCGAATGGCGCGGTATGTAGTCTTGCCGGTGGCCGTCATGCTTCCGTGAAGCTCGCTGCGATGGCAGCAAGCATCGGATTATTCCGCCGCCAAGTAAATCCGCCTACCAGCCGATTGCGCGCGGCAGCCAGGTTGAAAGAGCGGGTAACAGGAAGATGACAAAGACCGCGAAAATTTGCATCCCGACAAAAGGGATGACGCCACGGTAGATTTCGCTGGTCTTTACCTCCGGCGGCGCGACGCCACGCAGGAAGAACAAGGCCCAGCCGAACGGCGGCGTCAGAAACGAGGTCTGCAGCATCACGCAGATCATCGTCGCGATCCACACCAGATCGAGCCCGTGCGCCTGCATGATCGGCAGGAACAGTGGCACGGCGATGTAGCAGATTTCGATCCACTCGATGAAGAAGCCGAGAATGAAGATGATGAACAGCATGAACCAGATTTCGGCGGAAACGCCGCCGGGCAGCCATGCGAAGGCGTCTTCGACCAGCTTCTCGCCGCCAAGCCCGCGGAATGCGATCGCGAAGATCTGTGCGCAGATGAGAATGAACATCATCATGGCGGTGATCTTGGTCGTGGATTCGATCGTTTCACGCAGCACCTTGAAGCTGAAGCGTCCGGCGACGGCCGTGACCACGATCGAGCCCAGCGCACCCATCGAGGCGGCCTCGGTCGGCGCCGCGATGCCGCCGATGATGGAGCCGAGCACCGCGCCGACCAGCGCGATCGGCGGCAGGGCAACGCGGGCGAGTTTCTTCCAGAGTTCGGCGCGCGGCAGTGCCCGGCGCTCCTCGAGCGGCACCGGCGGCACCATGGCGGGCCGCAACACGCCGAGGCCGAGGATATAGGCGATGTAGATTGCCGAAAGCAGAAGCCCGGGGATCACCGCCGCGGCGAACAGCGTGCCGACCGACTCGTTCATGATGTCGGCAAGCAGGATCAATACGAGGCTTGGCGGAATGATCTGGCCGAGTGTGCCGGACGCGCAGATCATGCCGGTGGCAAGGCCCTTGTCGTAGCCGCGGCGGAGCAGCGTCGGCAGCGTCAGCAGTCCTAGGGTCACGACTGTGGCGCCCACGATGCCGGTGGTCGCGCCCATTACGATGCCGACCAGAATGATGCCGACACCGAGCCCGCCGCGCAGGTTGCCGGCAAGGTGGCCGACGACCTCCATCAATTCTTCCGCGAGCCGGGATTTTTCCAGCATCACTCCCATGAAGACGAACAGCGGAATCGCGAGCAGGGTGTAGCTCGTTACCGAGCCGAAGATGCGGCCGGGCACGAGATTGAACAGAAGCGGCCCGAAGCCGATATAGCCGAACACCAGTCCCGATACGGCGAGCGTCAACCCGACCGGCAGCCCGAGCATGAGCAATACGAAAAACGCGCCAAGCATGCCGAGCGCGAGCGCTTCATTTCCGGTCATTGGGATTTCAGTTCTTTGAGTTTGATCGTCCACTTGATCGCTTCGGAGAGCGATTGCAGCGCGAACAGGAGGAAGCCGAACGGAATGAAGGCTTTCAGGATGTAGCGATAGGGCACGCCGCCGGGATTGGCGGAGCCTTCGCCGTAGCTCCAGGATTGCAGCACATAGGGAATCGAAAGCCGGATCACGATGATGCAGACCGCGACCGACAGGAGCGCGGTGACGATCTCGCCGATGATCTTGGTGCGCTCCGGATACTTCGCGAAGAAAATATCGACCCGGACATGCTCGCCATGGCGCAATGCGTAAGACATGCCGAGCAGCGAGATCGGCACGAGGAGATGCCATTCGAGCTCCTGCGCCCAGACCGAGCCGGTCGAGAACAGGTAACGCAGGAGCACGTTGCTGGCCATGACGAGGACGAGCG
>JAEZFA010000094.1 GCA_023417665.1 Pseudomonadota bacterium
CCATGAACCCGCGCTGGGTGCGGATGGAAACGACCTCGGACGAACTTTCCGGCGTCACCCGCATTGCGCTGATCGAACGGCGCATCACCCGCGTGATCGGCGCCTTTCTGCCGCCGGCGGGAAAAGAGCGGCTTGCGAAGTCGCTCGCAAGCGCACTTGCGACCGCAAAGCGCTAGGGAGAAGCCGCTACGTCCCCCGGGAAATCGGGTGGTTTGCGAAACCGCCCGCGCCTATTTCCTCCGCATGAAACGGAGGATTTCGCTATGCTTGCGACAGCCATGAAGATGTCCAATGCCGGCGAGCGCCAGGACTACGAGGCGGTGCGCCGCGCGATCGAATTCCTGACCCGGAAATTTCGCGACCAGCCCGAGATCGAGGCGATCGCGGCAGCGGCCGGAACCGACGCGCGGACGCTGAACGAATTGTTCCGCCGCTGGTGCGGCCTGACGCCCAAAGCGTTCCTGCAGGCGGTGACGCTCGACAACGCAAAGAAGCTCCTGCTCGATTCATCGAACATTCTGGAGACGAGCTACGAACTCGGGCTTTCCGGTCCCGGGCGGCTGCACGATCTCTTTGTCGTGCATGAAGCCATGTCGCCGGGCGAATGGAAGAGCGGCGGCAACGGCCTTGATATCCGCTACGGCTTTCATCCGTCTCCCTTCGGCACCGCGCTGGTGATGACGACACCGCGCGGATTGTGCGGGCTTGCCTTTGCCGATCCTGGCAATGAAGCGGCGGCGCTCAAGGACATGCGCGGGCGCTGGAAGAACGCGCGCTATGTCGAGGACTCCGCCGCCACCGCCGATATCGCCGCGCGCATCTTCCAGTCGGAGCGCTGGAAGCCCGATACACCGCTTCGCGTGGTGCTGATCGGCACCGATTTCGAGGTGCGGGTCTGGGAGACGCTCTTGAAAGTGCCGCTTGGTCGCGCGGCGACCTATAGCGATGTCGCGCGAAAGATCGGAAAGGCCAGCGCGCCGCGGGCAGTCGGTGCTGCGGTCGGCAAGAACCCGATTTCCTTCGTCGTGCCCTGCCACCGCATCGTCGGCGCGAGCGGCGCGCTTACCGGCTATCACTGGGGCCTGACGCGCAAGCGCGCCATGCTCGGCTGGGAGCAGGCGAAGCTGATCGGATAAAATCAGCCCGCGAGATCGAGCTTCTCGGCGACGGTCGCGTCGGCGTTCAGCCGGTAGATGATCGGAACGCCGGTCAGAAGCTCGCGCTTGATGATGCTTTCCGGCGTGTGGTTCTCCAGCACCATGATCAGCGCGCGGAGCGAATTGCCGTGGGCCGCGACCAGCGTGCGCTCGCCGCGCAAGACGCCCGGCAGAATGTTCTGCACATAATAAGGCAAGGCACGCGCGACCGTATCCTTCAGGCTCTCGCCGCCCGGCGGCGGCGTGTCATAGGAGCGGCGCCAGATATGGACCTGTTCCTCGCCCCACTTCTTGCGCGCGTCGTCCTTATTCAAGCCGTTGAGGTCGCCGTAATCGCGCTCGTTCAGCGCGAGATCCTTGTGAATCGCAATGCCACTCTGGCCCATTTCGTCGAGCACGAGCCCGAGCGTGCGCTGGGCGCGCTTCAATGCGGAGGTATAGGCGACGTCGAAGGTGATCCCGCGATCTTTCAGCTTCTTGCCGGCGGCCTTCGCTTCGGCAACGCCCTGCTCGGTCAGATCGACGTCACGCCAGCCGGTGAAAAGGTTCTTCAGATTCCACTCACTCTGGCCGTGACGGACGAGCACCAGCAGACGTTCCATTTTGCTTTCCTGTTTCCCGAAACCCTTGGGCTTTGCGAAAAAGTAGTTCCGGCGAAGCGCATAGCGAGATCAAGGACGGCTGTCGATATCCGGCTTTTTCGGCCGTCCCGCCTGCGCGGCAAGCCGCCCCAGCATCATCGAAACGATCCCGAGGAGCACGACGGCAAAGCCGGAAGTCAGCGAGATCGCGCGCGGAGAGATTCCCGTCAGGCGCGAAAGCAGCGGCGTGCCGAGAAAGTAAATGTAGAGCGCCGCCAGCAGAAGCAGAACGGCGACCAGCAGAATGCGCGGCATGTCCGCTTACGAAAGCCCGAGCACGTCGGCCATCGAATAGATGCCGGGCTTCTTGCCCTTGCCCCACTTTGCGGCGGCGAGCGCGCCGCGCGCAAAGATCATGCGATCCTCGGCCTTGTGGGAGAGCTCGATGCGCTCCGACGGTCCGGCGAAGATGACCGTGTGATCGCCGACCACGGTGCCGCCGCGCAGCGTCGCAAAACCGATGTCGCCTTCCTTGCGCGCGCCCGTGTGGCCGTCGCGCGAGCGCACCGAATTCTCCTGCAACGAAATCTTGCGGCCTTCGGCGGCGGCATTGCCGAGCAGCAACGCGGTGCCCGACGGCGCATCGACCTTGCGGTTATGGTGCATTTCGAGCACCTCGATGTCGAACTCCGGGCCGAGGCTTGCGGCTGCGCGCTTGACGAGTGCCGCGAGCAGATTGACGCCGAGGCTCATGTTGCCGGACTTCACCAATGCCGCGTGCCAGGACGCGGCTTCCAGCTTCTTCTCGTCGTCGGCGGAAAGCCCGGTGGTGCCGATGACGTGCACGATCCGCGCCTGCGCGGCGAGGGCTGCGAGCGCGGTGGTCGAGGCCGGCGTCGTGAAATCGATGATGGCATCGGCCTGCGCGACCAGCGGCAGCGCATCGTCGGTAACGGCGACCCCGCTCGGCGTCAGCCCCGCGAGCAAGCCGGTGTCGGCGCCGATTTCGGCCGCGCCTACGCGGTCCACGGCGCCTGCGAGCGTGAAGCCCGGAACCTCGTGAATCGCGCGCAACAAGGTGCGGCCCATGCGGCCGCCGCTACCTGCGATAACAAGACGAAGTTCGGCCATTTCTCGCGCTCCAGAAAGTCGAGCGCGGGTATAGCGCGGAGATGCCTGCGAGGGAAAGCGAAGGCTCAGGACGGCTGCGGGCCGTCATAACCCTCGATGATCACGATATCGCCTTCCGAAATCGGCGCGCGGATCGAGATCGCGTGCTTGTATTCGGGCGAGTGGTAGCAATCGACCGCGGCCTGATAGCTCGGAAACTCGATCACCACGTTGCGCGAGCGCGAGGAGCCCTCCGGGTTCTCGAACTTGCCGCCGCGCACGATGAAGCGCGCGCCGTATTTCTGGAAGGCGATCGCGTTCGCGTCGCGATATTTTCCGTAGACCGCGTCGTCGCGCACATCGACACGCGCGATCCAGTAACCCTTGGCCATTTTCGCTCCCCTAGTTTTTCGCGTTCTCGATTTCTTCGACGACCTTCTCGGCGGCCGCCTTCGGGTCCTCGGCCGCGACGATCGGCCGGCCGATGACCATGTAATCCACGCCCGCCTTGATCGCGTCGCCCGGCGTCATGATGCGCTTCTGGTCGCCTTTTTCGCTCCAGGCGGGACGGATGCCCGGTGTCACGAGCAGCATCTTGGCGCCGAGGCGCTGGCGCAGTTCTTTCGCTTCCGAGGGCGCGCAGATCAGGCCGTCGATGCCGATGGCCTCCGCCTGCGCGGCGCGGCGCGCGACCAGCTCGGCCACGGTCGCGGCGTAACCCGCATCCTTCAGATCGTTGTCGTCCCACGACGTCAGCACGGTAACGGCGAGCACGTCGAGCGCGCTGTCGCCGCGGCCTTCGACCGCCGCGCGCATGGTCTGCGGAAAGGCGTGCACGGTGAGAAAATGAACTCCGATCTTCGCCGCGCGGCGCGTCGCATGCATGACGGTGTTGCCGATGTCATGCAGCTTCATGTCGAGGAAAACTTTCTTGCCGCCCTGCACGAGATCTTCGGCGAGTGAAAGTCCACCCGCCATCACCAGCTCGTAGCCGATCTTGTAGAAGCTGATGCTGTCGCCGAGCGCCCAGATCGTCTTCTCGGCGGCTTCTACGTCGGGCAGGTCGAGCGCGACGATCACGCGGTCACGGGCCGCGATATCGCCGCTCATGCCAGCACCCCGGCTGCCGCCACGAGCTTGTCGAGCTGCGCTTTCAGGAGCTTCTGGCTGCCTTCCTCTTTCAGCGCGCCGCGCTCGTCGAAGGCGCCGCTCGCACCGGCAATCGCAAGCTGTTCGGGAATCACCAGCGCGCCTAAGCCCAGTTCGAGGGTCTGGCGCAGATGATAGAGCCCGCGGTAACCGCCGAAGCGGCCGTCCGACGTCGCGCCGAGCGCGAACACGCATTGCCTGTAGGGATTTCCGGCAGGCTCTTTGGCGCGGGAAACCCAGTCGATCGTGTTCTTCAGGAGTGCAGGCATGGAGGCATTGTATTCGGGCGACGCGATATAGATGCCCTGATGCGCGAGCATCATGCCTTTCAGCTTCTTCGCGTTCTCGGGAACGCCCTGCTCTTTCTCGAGGTCGCCGTTGTAGAGCGGCAACTCGTAGTCCGCGAGCGAGATCAGGGTTGCCTCGGCGTTCATCAGCGCGATCTCGCGCGCGACATGGGCGGCGAGCCTGCCGCTCAACGCGCCGCCGCGGATCGAGCCTGCAAAAACCAGTATTTTTTTCATTCGCCTTCCTTATCTCGCACGATAGGTCCAGACGCGGGCCGGCGGCAAATTCCGCCAGATGCGCCGGGACGCGGAAGTTTCATAAAGCGGCGACTGCTCCGGCAGCGGAGAATTGGCGCCGTAGGTGAACTGTATGAACGGTGCGCGCGGCTGCAACAGTTTCATCGACAGCCCGATCAGCTTCTGCCGGTCTTCCTGCGCGAAATTAAGGAGCGGAAGGCTCGATACGATTGCCGCAAACGGCGCATCGGCGTGGCCGGCAAGCGTCTGGTCGAGCGCGAAGGCATCACCCTGCACGACGTTTACGCCCGCGAAGCGGCTGCGCAGTCTCGCGCAGAAGTCGCGGTCATATTCGACCAGCACAAGACGCGAAGGCGCGATCCCGCGCTCGAGCAGTGCCGCCGTTACCGGGCCGGTGCCGGGCCCGAGTTCGACGATCGGCCCCTCGACGGCAGGATCGACGATCGCCGCCATGGCGCGCGACAGCGCGGGACCGGAGGGCGCGATCGCGCCCACGGTCTTGGGATTGCGGAACCATGAGGAAAGAAAATTCAGAAGCGCGGACCGCTGCGGGATAGGCTCGTTGCCGGAATTCGCCTGCATGGGCCGTGAACTCGCTTTGACGCTTGAAAGGAGGGCCTAGCGCCTTGCCGCAGCCGCGGTCAAGCGAGTGCCCTTACTCAAAGAACTCGCGCATTTTTGCGAAGAATCCTGCGGATTCCGGCTGGGTATCCTTCGAGCTTTCCTTCTCGAATTCCTTCAGCAGTTCTTTCTGGCGCTTGGTGAGCTTCTGCGGCGTTTCGACGGCGACCTGCACATACATGTCGCCGGAGGAGCGCGAGCGCAGCACCGGCATGCCTTTGCCGTTCAGGCGAAAACGCTTTCCCGTCTGCGTGCCTTCGGGAATTTTCACATTGGCGCGGGCGCCATCGACGGTCGGCACGTCGAACTCGCCGCCGAGCGAGGCCGTCACCATGGACACCGGCACGCGGCAATAGAGATCGGCGCCCTCGCGCTGGAAAATCTGATGCGGCGCGACCGACAGGAAAATGTAGAGATCGCCTGCGCCGCCGCCGCGCATGCCGGCTTCACCCTCGCCGCCGAGACGAATGCGGGTGCCGTCCTCGACGCCGGGCGGAATGTTCACTTCGAGCGAGCGTTCCTTGACCACGCGGCCGGCACCGGAGCAGGTCTTGCACGGGTCCTTGATCACCGAGCCGCGGCCCTGACAGGCAACACAGGTGCGCTCCAGCGTAAAGAAACCCTGCGCATGGCGGATGCGACCCGAGCCCTGACAGGTGGTGCAGGTCACGGGCTGCGTGCCGGCTTTTGCGCCGGTGCCCGAGCAGGTTTCGCAGGCGACGTTGGTCGGCAGTTCGATCTTCGCGGTCTTGCCGTGAAAGGCTTCCTCGAGCGTGATCTCGAGATTGTAGCGCAGGTCCGCGCCGCGCTCGCGGCCGCCGGAACGTCCGCCGCGCCGGCCACCCATGCCGCCGAACAGGTCGTCGAAAATATCGGAGAAGGCGGAGGTGAAATCGCCGCCGAAGCCGCCTTGCGCGCCGGCACCGCCGTTCTCGAAGGCGGCATGCCCGTAGCGGTCATAGGCCGCGCGCTTCTGCGGGTCCTTCAGGCAGTCATAGGCTTCGCTGATTTCCTTGAACTTCGCTTCGGAATCGGCGTTGCCGGGATTGCGGTCGGGATGCCACTGCATCGCGAGCTTGCGATAGGACGTCTTGAGTTCGCCGTCAGTCGCGGTGCGCGTAACACTCAGGATCTCATAATAGTCGCGCTTCGCCATCGCCTAGTCTCGTACAAAAAACCTCGTCCTGCGGGGCGAGCCTGCGGCTCGTATCTCGAAGGACGAGGCTTGTTTCAATTGACCCTCATCCTTCGGGGCGGCCATCGGCCTCCTCAGGATGAGGATCATGTTTGCGCTCCGCCTTACGCGGACTTCTTCTTGTCGTCGTCGTCCTTCACTTCCGTGAATTCGGCATCGACGACGTCATCCTTCTTGGCTTCGGCATTGCCTTCGCCGGCGTTGCTGTCCGCAGACTTCGCGGCATACATCGCCTCGCCGAGCTTCATCGACGACTGCGCGAGCGCGGTCGTCTTGGCCTTGATGTCCTCGGCGTTGTCGCCCTTCAAGGCTTCCTTGAGGTCGTTCACGGCCGACTCGATCGCGGACTTGGTTTCCGCATCGACCTTGTCGCCATGCTCGGCGAGCGACTTCTCGGTCGCATGCACGAGTGCTTCGCCCTGGTTCTTGGCTTCGACGGCCTCGCGGCGCGCCTTGTCTTCGGAGGCGTGCAGCTCGGCATCCTTGACCATCTTCTCGATGTCGGCGTCCGACAGGCCGCCGGAGGCCTGAATGCGGATCTGCTGCTCCTTGCCGGTGCCCTTGTCCTTCGCCGACACGTTGACGATGCCGTTCGCGTCGATGTCGAAGGTGACTTCGATCTGCGGCACGCCGCGGGGTGCGGGCGGTAGGCCGACGAGGTCGAACTGGCCGAGCAACTTGTTGTCGGCCGCCATTTCGCGCTCGCCCTGCGAGACGCGGATGGTGACAGCGCCCTGATTGTCTTCGGCGGTCGAGAACACCTGCGACTTCTTGGTCGGGATCGTGGTGTTGCGCTCGATCAGGCGGGTGAACACGCCGCCCAGCGTTTCGATGCCGAGCGAGAGCGGAGTGACGTCGAGCAAGAGCACGTCCTTGACGTCGCCCTGCAACACGCCGGCCTGCACCGCGGCGCCGATCGCAACCACTTCGTCCGGGTTCACGCCCTTGTGGGGCTCTTTCCCGAAGAACTGTTTCACGACTTCCTGCACCTTGGGCATGCGGGTCATGCCGCCGACGAGAACCACTTCCTGAATTTCGCCGGCCGAAAGTCCGGCGTCCTTCAACGCCTGACGGCACGGCTCAACAGTCTTCTGGATGAGGTCGTCGACCAGCGCTTCGAATTTCGCGCGGGTCAGCTTCATCGTCAGATGCTTCGGACCCGAGGCATCGGCGGTGATGAAGGGCAGATTGATTTCGGTCTGGGTCGCAGAGGAAAGCTCGATCTTGGCTTTCTCGGCGGCTTCCTTCAGGCGCTGGAGCGCGAGTTTGTCCTTGCGCAGATCAATGCCCTGCTCTTTCTTGAATTCGTCGGCGAGGTAGCTGACGAGACGCATGTCGAAGTCTTCGCCGCCGAGGAAGGTGTCGCCGTTGGTCGACTTCACCTCGAACACGCCGTCGCCGATTTCGAGCACCGAAATATCGAAGGTGCCGCCGCCAAGGTCATAGACGGCGATCATGCCCTGCTTGCCCTTGTCGAGGCCGTAAGCAAGGGCGGCCGCGGTCGGCTCGTTGATGATGCGCAGCACTTCGAGGCCCGCGATCCGGCCCGCGTCCTTGGTGGCCTGACGCTGTGCGTCGTTGAAGTAAGCGGGAACGGTGATGACGGCCTTCTCGACCTTCGCGCCGAGATAGGATTCGGCGGTCTCTTTCATCTTCTGGAGAATGAAAGCGGAGACCTGCGAGGGCGAATACTTCTGGTCGCCGTCGGAGAGCCAGGCGTCGCCGTTATCGCCCTTCACGATGCTGTAGGGGACGAGCTTCTTGTCCTTCTCGACCATCGGGTCGTCGTAGCGGCGGCCGATCAGGCGCTTCACGGCGAAGAAGGTTTTCTCGGGGTTCGTGACCGCCTGGCGCTTCGCCGGCTGGCCGACGAGGCGTTCGCCTTCATTGGTGAAGGCGACGATCGAGGGCGTGGTGCGCGCGCCTTCGGCGTTCTCGAGAACTTTCGGCGTCGTGCCGTCCATGACGGCGACGCAGGAATTGGTGGTACCGAGGTCGATTCCGATGACCTTGGACATGGCATACCTCTCATTTCCGGCAGGCCGACAGGGTCCGGTTCGGCACCCAGTGGAAACGGCTTGCTTGCCGTTCCCCTCGGCCCCCGCGTTGGGGATTTGCCGCAAGCGCGGCAGTTGCGAGGCATATAGGCAGGGGCCGTATATGCCGCAAGGCTTTGAAGTGGTTCAAAGCTTGGAAGAATCGCGGCCCGGCCGGGCTTTGTAAACGGGAAGCGCCCAGCCCCGGAGCAGCGCCCCTGCGCGCACCCCGAAAGCCACGAAAAATCCGAGGGTTGCCCCGGTCCAGAACGGCGCCCCGAGGGTCGCCAGCAGCACGAAGGTCAGCGCGCCGGCAAAGGCACAGGTGATATAAAGCTCCCGCCGCAGGATCACCGACGGCTCGCCGGCAAGCACGTCGCGGATCACGCCCCCGAAGGTCGCCGTCAGCACGCCGAGCGCCAGCGCATCCGCCGCACCCGCACCGGCGGCAAGCGTCTTCGCCGCGCCGACCACCGCATAAGCGGCAAGCCCCGCCGCATCGACCCACAACAGCGCGCGGTAGCGCGACTCCAGAAGATGCGCGGTGAAATAAACCAGCACCGCGACCCCGAGCGGGATCGCGAGATAGGCGGGGTTGCGGACCCAGAATACCGGAATGCCGAGCAGCAGATCGCGCAGCGTGCCGCCGCCGGTCGCCGTCACCGCCGCGAAGAACACGAAAGCGACGATGTCGAGCTGCTTGCGCGATGCGGCAAGCGCTCCGGTCGCGGCAAAGAGCGCGATGCCGACATAATCGAGGACCTGCAGCAGGATGGTAACGTCGCTCATGCAATGACTAGGCGGTGCCGCCCGCGCGAAGTCAATCGACCCCGGATTTGCGACGCAGGATTCGGGTGTCGTGCAGATGGGCAAGCTCGAAATAATTCTCGAGCTCGCGCGCGAGCACCGGATCGCTCAGGGCCCACTTCATCCAGTCGAAGCGGATCTGCTCGACCAGGATGATGTCGGGCTTCGCGCGGCGGATATCCTCGATCAGAAGATTGCGGTCATAGGCTTCGAGCGCATCATAGCGTGCGCGTTGCAGCGGATCGGTCGTCTCGGCCTTGAGGATTTTCGCGCCCGCAGTGATCCACTGGCTGCAGACCCGGCCGACCCATCTGCCGCCGAGCGCGCGGGTCAGCGGATGGCCGACGGCAATGTCGGAGGTGATGCCGATCACGCTCGGACGCGGCGCGGACTTTGCGATCACCGAATAGATCGGGCGCATGTCGACGGCGAAGGTCATCCAGACAAAGGTCGCGGCCGCAAGAAACGCAATCGAGAACGCGGCAAACAAACGCTTCGCGCGTTCCGGCGCGGTTTCGCGGCGGCTCTCGGTGAGCGGCCAGCGCCCGGCAAATGCAATGGCCGCCGCCACGAAGGCGAGCGCCAGCATCGGATAGGCGTGATAGGACCAGCCCTTGAGCTGGCCGTAATAGGAAATCGCAAAGCCGAAGCAGGCGGCAAGCAGCAGCGAGAACGGCGCACGCAGCGCCTGCCTGCCTTTCAGCAATCCGATTGCGATGAGCAGCAGCGCGAATACGGGTGTCGCGACATGAACCAGAAAGCGCCAGAGGTCCGCGCGCACCGGCACATAGATTTCCGCGACCAGCGGCAAGGTATGCGCGATGAATTCCGGATGCAGGAGATAGACCAGCGCGCCGTAGACGAGCAGCGCGCCGCCGGCGATCCAGTTTTCCGGCGCAAAGAACACCCGCCAGCTTCTGCTTTCCCACGCGGATACGCCCGCGACGAAAACGATCGCAAACACGAAATGCGGCTTGATGATCGCGGTGATGCCGATGCCGGCGCCCGCGAGCAACACGAAAAGCGTTGGTACCGTGGCGTTTTTCACGCGCACGGCGGCAAGCGCCAGAAACGGCAGGAAGGTCATCAGCGCGATGTGCTCGCGCTCGCCGAAGGTCTGGGCCGGCAGCAGCAAAAGAACTGCCGCGAAGAAGGCGGCAAGCTGCGCTTCGGTCTGCTGCGTCAGCAAGGCCGCGCGGCGCAGGATCGCGGCGGAAAGAAACAGCGAAGCGATCGCCGCGGCGAACACGAAGGCATCGACCATGAATTCCGGCCGGATGCCGGTGACGCGCGCAAGCCATACCGGCGTCATGTAAAGCCAGATCGACGCCGGCGGATTGACCTCGATATAGTCGGCATAAGGGCGCTCGCCGTTCAGCGCCTTCTCGCAGAGCGTGATCAGCCAGCTGACGTCGGTATTGGCGACGACGAAGTTGCGAAGCAGGATGCCGGCCGCGAAGACGGCAAAAAGCGGCAGCCAGCGCGCGAGCCCGTAAGCCGGGTTTTCTGCGGCATGCGTGCCGAAGGAAAGCTCCTTCGCGTTCATCCTGCGCGCCGCACCGGAGCGGATTCCTGCCGGGCCGCTGCATCGAAGCCGACGCGCTTTGCCACGACATAAAGCGGACGCTGCTTCACTTCCGAATAGATGCGGCCGACATAGAGGCCGACCATGCCGGTAAGCAGCATGTTCACGCCGCAGAGAAACGAGACGATCACCACGGTCGAGGTCCAGCCGCGCACCGCGTGATCGGTGAAGAGGCCGGTCGCGAGTGCATAGAGTCCGTAGAGCACCGCAAGCAGCGACACCGCGGCACCGGTCCAGATCGCAAGCTTCAGCGGCGCATCGGAGAAGCTGACGACGCCGTTCACGGCAAGCCGCAGCATCTTGAAGAACGGATATTTGGTTTCGCCGGCCGCGCGAGCCGGACGGTGAAAGGCGACCTCGCAATGGCGGAAGCCGAGCCAGGCGAACATGCCGCGCACGAAGCGGTCGCGCTCGGGCATCGCCTGAAACGCTTCCAGCACCTTGCGGTCGATCAGGCGGAAGTCGCCAACGTCGCGGGGAATGTCGACCGAGGAAAGCCTGCCCAGCAGGCGATAGAAGATCGAGGCGGTTTTCTTCTTGAAGGTGCTTTCGCCGTCTCGCGAGAGCCTGCGCGCCTGCACGATCTCGTAGCCTTCCTTCCAGCGCGCGATCATCTCGCCCACGACCTCGGGCGGGTCCTGAAGATCGGCGTCCATCACCACGATGGCATCGCCGCTTGCGGCATCCATGCCGGCGGTGATCGCAATCTGGTGGCCGAAGTTGCGCGAGAGCCGGATAAAGCGAAAGCGCGGATCGTCCTTCGCCTTGGCTTCGAGAATGATGGAAGAAGTGTCGCGCGAGCCGTCATCGACGAAGATGGCTTCCGCCGGCGCGTCGAGTGTCGCGAGCAGCTTCTCCAGCCGGTGCAGCAAAAGCGGCAGCACGGCTTCTTCGTTGAAGACGGGAATAACAAGGCTGTAGCGGATGCCTGCAGCCGGGCGCGACGTCATGGTTCGGGTTCCTCAAGGCGGAGGCCCCGGAACCCTAGGGGTGCGCGCTTAACAACGCCTTTCGGGAAAAGGTTAAGCGCTCTTGTCGACTTCCGCGCCGGCCTTGGGCGAGGCCTTGGATACGCCGACCATGGCCGGGCGCAGCACCCGCTCGCCGATCGCGTAACCGGGCTGGACCACCTGCTTCACAGTGCCGGCCGGAACCGCATCGTCGGGGATCTCGAACATGGCCTGATGGAAGTTCGGATCGAATTTCTGGCCGACCGGGTCGAGCAGGCGGACGCCGTGCTTTTCCAGCGTCTTCGCAAGCTCGCGGCTGGTGAGGTCGACGCCTTCGAGCAGCGTTTTCAGCGTGTTGTCCGCGGCGTCCCGCATCGCGGGGTCTACGGCCGCGAGCGCGCGGCCGAGATTGTCGGCGACCGAAAGCATGTCGCGCGCAAAGCCCGCGATCGAGTAATTGCGCGCGTCCGCCACGTCCTTTTCGGCGCGGCGACGGGTGTTTTCCATCTCCGCATGCGCGCGCAGATACTTGTCCTTCAGTTCCGCGACCTGCGCTTCCAGCGCGATGCGCTCGTCGACATAAGCCGCGCCCGCACGCGCCTCGTTCTCGTTTGCGGCCGGGGCAGCTTCGTCGGGGGTCCGGTTCCTGGTGTTTTCGTCGCCGTTCATCGTCAATATCGATCCGTTTCTGGCCCGGATATCAGGTCCGCAGCCGGAAAAATCAAGCGCTGGCTTGCCGCTATTTGCCGCCGAGAATTTTGCTCACCACGAGGGCGGTGTAATCGACCATCGGGATCACGCGGGCATAATTGAGCCGGGTCGGGCCGATCACGCCGAGCACGCCGACGATGCGGCCCTCGCTGTCGCGATAGGGCGCCACAATGGTGGAGGAGCCGGAGAGCGAAAACAGCTTGTTCTCCGAGCCGATGAAGATGCGCAGCGCCTCGGCTTCCTCGGCCTTGCCGAGAAGTTCCGCGACTTCGCCTTTCTGCTCGAGATCGTCGAACAGAAGCCGCACGCGCTCGAGATCTTCGGCGGCATTGACGTCTTCGAGCAGCTTCGCGTGACCCCGCACGATCAGCCGGCGCGAGCCGGCATCGCCCCCGGACCAGCTCGCAAGCCCGTCGCCGACGATCTTCTGCGTCAGTTCGTCAAGCTCGGCGCGCGCCGCGGTAAGCGACTTTTCGAGCTCGTTGCGCGCTTCGCCAAGCGTGCGGCCGCGAATATGGGCGTTCAGAAAATTGGTCGCCTCGACCAGCGAAGAATTCGGAACGTCCTTCGGAACGCTCAGAAGCCGGTTTTCGACCTGCCCGTCCTCCGAAACCAGCACCGCGAGCGCGCGGCCGGGATCCAGCCGCACGAATTCGATCTGCTTCAGCTGCGGATTTGATTTCATCGCGGTGACGACGCCGGCACCCCGCGACAGGCCCGAAAGCAGCGCGGACGCCTCGCCGAGCACGGTCTCGAAATTTCCGCCGCGCGCGGCACTCACCTGCGCGTCGATGCTGCGGCGCTCGTTCTCCGGCAGGTCGCCGATCTCCATCAGCGCGTCGACGAAGAAGCGCAAACCCTGCTGCGTCGGCAGGCGGCCGGCGCTCGTATGCGGCGAATAGATCAGGCCCGCGGCTTCCAGATCCGCCATGACGTTGCGGACCGAGGCCGGCGACAGCGTCATCGGAATGATGCGCGAGAGGTTCCGCGAGCCGACCGGCTCGCCGGTCGCGAGATAGGATTCCACGATCTGCCGGAAGATTTCGCGCGAGCGCTCGTCGAGTTCGCGCAAGCTCTGGCTTCCCGTTCGAATCGGAATTTCGGCGGACAAATCGACGGCTCCTGTCGGCCCGGGACGAGGGACCCCAAGCGATCATATCTGGTGCTTTTGCCGCTATCGAGCAAGGCCGGGTTGCGGCACTGCAACCCCTGGCCTACCAAGGGCGCGAAAATCACGAGGAGCGATAATGGCGCGACCGAGCGGGCGAGCAAACGACCAGATGCGGGCGGTTTCCTTCGAGCGCGGTTTCTCGCGCCATGCGGAAGGCTCCTGTCTCGTCCGGTTCGGGGATACGCATGTCCTCGTCACCGCCTCGCTCGAGGAGCGGCTGCCGCCCTGGCTCAAGGGACAGGGCCGCGGCTGGGTCACGGCCGAATACGGCATGCTGCCGCGCTCGACGCATGACCGCACGCGGCGCGAAGCGGCGGGCGGCAAGCAGTCCGGCCGCACGCTGGAAATCCAGCGCCTGATCGGCCGTTCGCTGCGCACCGTGGTCGATCTCGTTGCGCTCGGCGAGCGCCAGATCACGCTCGACTGCGACGTGATTCAGGCCGACGGCGGCACCCGCACGGCCGCGATCACCGGCGCATGGATCGCGCTGCACGACTGCCTCGCATGGATGAAGAAGCGCAGCATGATCACGAAGCCGGTGCTGACCGATCAGGTCGCGGCGATCTCCTGCGGCATCGTCGGCGGCGCGCCCGTGCTCGACCTGAACTACGACGAAGACTCCACCGCCGATACCGACATGAACCTCGTGATGACGGGATCGGGCGGCATCATCGAGATTCAGGGCACCGCCGAAAAGAAGCCCTTCACCAACGACGAGATGAACGCGCTGATCGAACTCGCGCGCGGCGGCATCAAGAAACTCGTCGAGATGCAGAAACTCACGGTTGCCTGATCGCCCATGGCGCGCAAACTTTCCGGCAAAGTCGTGCTTGCGACCCATAATTCCGGGAAGCTGAAGGAAATGCGCGAACTGCTTAGCCCCCACGGCGTCGACGTAGTTTCCGCAGGCGAGCTCAAGCTGCCCGAACCGGAAGAAAACGGCACAACCTTCGAAGCCAATGCAAAGCTGAAAGCCGAAGCCGCGGCGAAGGCTTCGGGCCTGCCCGCATTCGCCGACGATTCCGGACTTGCGGTCGAAGCGCTCGGCGGCGCGCCGGGAATTTACTCCGCGCGCTGGGCCGGACCGTCGAAGGATTTTTCGCGCGCCATGCGCGTGATCGAGGAAAAACTGCACGAGGCGAATGCGACGACGACCGAAGAACGCAAGGCGGCATTCGTTTCAGCACTCTGCGTCGCCTGGCCCGACGGCGAGACGATTTCGTTCGAAGGCCGCGTCGACGGCACGCTGGTCTGGCCGCCGCGCGGCACCGCCGGCTTCGGCTATGATCCGATGTTTCTTCCCGACGGGAAGGACAAGACCTTCGGCGAAATGACCGCGGAGGAAAAGCACGGCCTGCCTCCGCATGGCGAAGGACTTTCGCATCGCGCGCGTGCATTCCTGAAACTCGCGGAGGCATGCCTTGGCTGAAGCCTTCGGCGTTTATGTGCATTGGCCGTTCTGCCTCGCGAAGTGCCCCTATTGCGATTTCAATTCGCATGTCCGGCACGAGAAGCCGGACGAGGCGCGTTACGCGCGCGCGATCGCGCAGGAGCTTGCCTATCTCAAGCGGCACACGGCATCGCGCGAAGTGACCAGCATCTTTTTCGGCGGCGGCACGCCATCGCTGATGCAGCCCGCAACGGTCGCCGGCGTGCTCGACGAAATCGCAAAGCACTGGACGATCTCGCGCGAGGCCGAGATCACGCTCGAGGCCAATCCGACCAGCGTGGAAGCCGAACGCTTCCGCGGCTATCGCGCGGCCGGCGTCAACCGCGTGTCGCTCGGCGTGCAGGCGCTCGACGACGTGTCATTGAAGAATCTCGGCCGCATGCATACGGCATCCGAGGCGCTTGCCGCCGTTGCCGTCGCACGCGAAAATTTCCCGCGCATTTCCTTCGACCTGATCTATGCGCGGCCCGATCAATCGCCGGATGCCTGGCGCGCGGAGCTGACGCGGGCGCTCGCTTTCGCGCCCGAGCATCTTTCGCTCTATCAGCTGACGATCGAGCCCGGCACCGCGTTCGAACTCCTGCATCGCGCAGGCAAACTCGTGACGCCCGATCCCGACACCGCGCGCGCGCTGTGGGACGTGACGCAGGAGCTTTGCGAGGCGCGCGGCATGCCGGCTTACGAGATTTCGAATCACGCAAAGGCGGGCGCGGAGTCGCGGCACAATCTCGTCTATTGGCGTTACCAGGAATATGCCGGCACCGGCCCGGGCGCGCATGGCCGGATCGGCGCGGATGGCGCCCGCATCGCGACCGCCACGGAAAAGCATCCCGAGCGCTGGCTGACGCAGGTCGAGCAGAACGGGCACGGCCTGATCGACGAAGAACAGCTCTCGCAGCTGGAGCAGGCCGACGAAATGCTGGTCATGGGCCTGCGGCTCGCGGAAGGCATCGACGTCGCGCGTTTTGAGCGGCTGACCGGAGTTTCGCTGAACCCCGAGCGCGTTTCATTCCTCGAAACCGAAGGACTGATCGAGCGCGGCGACAATGCACGGCTGCGCGTCACGCCGTCCGGCTTTCCGCTGCTCGACGCGATCGTCGCGGATCTGGCGGCCTGAACCTGCGGACGATTAAAGCGCGGCGCTGTTGAAATTGTTCGGCGCGGGCTGCACCACGCGCGAAGCGTTGCCGCGGATTTCCATGATCGAGAGCGTGCGCTCGCAGGTGCCGTCGTTGCGAAAGCGGAATACGCCGTCGACGCCGGCGAAGCCGGAGCGGCTCGTCAGCACCTGCTCGGTGAAGCGGCTCGGCCCTTGCGTCTTCACGAGCTGCGCGACCAGCGAAACCGCGTCATAGGCAAGGCTCGCGGTACGCGCAGGCTCCGAGCCGTAGCGCGCGCGATAGCGCTGCGCGAAGCCGCGGAAGCCGTTGTCGTCGGGGGCCGCGAACCAGGAGCCTTCGAGCTCCTTGATCGCAAAGACATTCTGGTCGTCCCACAGACCGGTGCCGGCGAACTGCATGCGGCGCGGATTGACGCCGACCGAGTTCAGCGCCTGCAACATCTGCCGCGTCGCTTCCGCGCCGTCGGCAATGATCATCAGGTCGGTGACGCGGAACGCGGCCTGCGCGCGGCGCACCGCGGAAAGCGCGCCACCGGTCGCAGCGCTATAGCGCTCGACGGCATTCACTTTGGCGCCGCGCAGGGCGGCATATTGCTTGATCGCGGCCTCGACCACGTTGCCATAGGCATTGTCGGGCACGAAGCCTGTGATCGACTTCTTGCCGCGCGCGGCGGCAAAGCTGATTACGCGGTCGATGTCGTTTTCCGGCTGGAAGCTCAGAAGATAGATGCCGCGTGCGGCGACGTTCGAATCGGTAGAGAAGGCGATCATCGGCACCGAGCGCGTGCGCGTCACCTGTCCGGCGGCGGCGACCGCGTGACTGAACAGCGGCCCGAGAATGATCTCGGCGCCCTCGGCGATTGCGGCTTGTGCTGCGGCCTGCGCGCCCTGCGCGCTGCCGCCGTCGTCTTTCACGATCAGCTGGATATTCGGATTGTTGAATTCGGCGAGCGCAAGCTCGGCGGCATTGCGCATCGACTGCGCGGCAAGGCCGGCATTGCCGGCTCCGCTCAAGGAGAGAATCAGTCCGACACGGATATTGCCGCCGCCGATGTTCTGGAGCGGCTGGGTTTCGATCTGGTTCGGATTGGGCGGGGCGTCCGGCGATGGTGAGGAATCGTTCAGAAAGCTCGGCATGGTCGAGGAGCAGGCCGAAAGCATGAGCCCGGCAGGTAGCAGGAGCGCTTTGCGGCGCGTCCAGAGCTGCGGGTTCGATCGATCCGTTCCGTCGGTGCCTTTGCTTCTGCGCACGCCTTACTCGTCCTTTTCGCAGGGTTTCTAAGCCCAAATGACAGGCCTGTCGCCCCTGTGTCAAAATTCCGCTAAGCTCTTGAGATGCAGAGCATTTTCACCGGCTTGCGCCGGCTCGCCGCGTATTTTCCGGGAAGCGGATTAAGAAATCATGCACCATGAGCGCATGACGGACCGGACCGGGGCGGCAGCGGCGGGCGAAGGCGAAACGCGGGCATCGCGGCTCGCGCCCGGGCTTTATGTGGTCGCCACCCCCATCGGCAACCTGCGCGACATCACGCTGCGTGCACTCGACGTGCTGCGCGCGGCCGATCTCGTGCTGTGCGAAGACACCCGCGTCACGCGAAAACTGCTGGAGCGGCATCAGCTCTCGCCGAAACTGCTCGCCTATCACGACCACAACGCCGCGAGCGTGCGGCCGCGGGTGCTGGCGGAACTGGAAAAAGGCGCGAGCGTCGCGCTGGTTTCGGACGCCGGCACGCCGCTGGTGTCCGATCCGGGCTTCAAGCTGGTCGACGCCGCGGCAACGGCGGGCCACCGCGTCTATCCGATTCCCGGTGCGTCGGCGGCACTTGCCGCGCTGGTTGCCGCGGGACTGCCTTCCGACCGATTCTTTTTTGAAGGATTTCTGCCGCCGAAAAGCGGCGCGCGAAAATCGCGGCTTGCGGAGCTGCGCGCGATCCCGGCGACGCTCATCTTTTACGAGAGCGGGCCGCGGCTTGCCGAATCGCTCGCCGATCTCGCAGCGATCCTTGGCACGCGCGATGCCGCGGTATGCCGCGAACTGACCAAGGCCTTCGAGGAAATCCGGCGCGCGCCACTTCCCGAACTTGTCGCGCAATACCAAGACGCCGCTTCCCCGAAGGGCGAGATTGTCGTCGTCGTCGCGCCACCGGGCGAAGAAGCGGCACCCGATCATGCGGAAATCGACCGCAAGATCGCGGCCGCGCTGGAAAAACTTTCGCTCAAAGACGCGGCAAGCGCGGTCGCCGCCGAAACCGGAATGCCGCGAAAGGAAATCTATGCGCGCGCTTTGGCGCTTGCGGAGCGCAAGTGAGCGCGCCGCGGAACGGGGACGCCCGGCGCAGGGATGCATTCCTGCGCGGCGTCTCCGCGGAATCGCGCGCCGCGCTTTATCTTGCCGCCAAGGGCTACCGGACGCTCGCGCGCCGCTGGCGAAGCCCTGCGGGAGAGATCGATCTCGTGGTGAAACGCGGGCGGCTCGTCGTCTTCGTCGAAGTCAAAACCCGCGTGAACCTCGATGCGGCGGCCGAATCCGTATTGCCGCGGCAGCGCCGGCGCATCACTGCCGCCGCCGAAGCCTGGCTTGCGGCGCATCCGGAGCATATGAGCCATGACCTGCGTTTCGACGCGGTGCTGATTGCGCCGAAACGGCTTCCGCGTCATATCGAGGCGGCATTCGACGCCGAATATTGAGCTCCGGGAGGCGCTGCTTGTCCCTGAATATCGCTGTCCAGATGGATCCGATCGAGCGGATCAAAATCGCGGGCGACTCCACCTTCGCATTGCTGCTCGAGGCCCAGCGCCGCGGCCACGCCCTTTTCTATTACACGCCTGACCGGCTGTCCTTGTCGGAAGGCAAGCTCTACGCGCGGGTCGAGCCGCTGACCGTGCGCGACGAAGCCGGCAACCACTTCTCGCTGGGCGAGACGAAACGCCGTGATCTTTCGACGCTCGACGTGATCCTGCTGCGGCAGGATCCGCCCTTCGACATGCATTACATCACGACCACGCATCTCCTGGACAAGATCCATCCGCAGACGCTGGTCGTGAACGATCCCGCTTCGGTCCGCAACGCGCCCGAGAAAATGTTCGTGATGGAATTCGGCGACCTGATGCCGCCGACGCTGATCACGCGCGATCTCGAGGAGATCAAGGCGTTCCGCGCGAAGCACAAGGATATCGTGATGAAACCGCTTTACGGCAAAGGCGGCGAATCGGTGTTTCGCATTGCGCCGGACGATCTGAATTTCGGTTCGCTCTACGATCTTTTCTCCGTCACCTTCCGCGAAGCCTGGGTCGTGCAGAAGTTTCTTCCCGAGGTGAAGGACGGCGACAAGCGCATCATTCTCGTGGACGGCGAGTTCGCGGGTGCCGTCAACCGCGTTCCCGCCGAGGGCGACCTGCGTTCCAACATGGTGCGCGGCGGCTCGCCGAAGAAAACCGATCTCTCGCCGCGCGAGCGCGAAATCTGCGATCGCCTCGGACCGGAGCTGAAGAAGCGTGGGCTGCTTTTCACCGGCATCGACGTGATCGGCGGCTGGCTCACCGAAATCAACGTGACCTCGCCGACCGGCATTCGCGCGATCAAGAATCTCGGCGGACCCGATGTCGCCGCCATGATCTGGGATGCAATCGAGAAGAAGCGCAAATGAACGCACCGACCAGCGCCATACCCGCCGGCTTCGTCCAGTTCCCGTTCGGCGAAGGCGAACATTTTCTGAGTCTCACCGGCCCGCTTTATGTGAAGCGCGACGACAAGAAGCTCGTGCTTGGACTCCGCGTGGAAAGCCGCCACTGCAACATCGCCGGCATCTGCCATGGCGGCATGCTGATGACCTTCGCCGACATGCAGCTCGGCCTCGGCGCGAAATTCGAATCGGAAGAAGACGCCGGCTTCGCGCCGACCGTCAGCATGACCGGGGATTTTCTTTCGCCGGCGGTGAAGGGCTCCTGGATCGAGGGACGCACCGATCTGTTGCGCGCGACCCGCAATTTTCTGTTCTGCCAGTGCATCGTCACCGCCAACGGCGCGCCGGTCATGCGCGCGAGCGGCATCATGAAACTCGGCGGCGCGCCCGTGGACGTCAAAGGACTGCCGGATCTGCGTACGATTTTGAAATAAAGTCGCTATTTTGTTCCTGTATTGTTCTTGACGGGGCGAACGAAGTTCCTCTAGCCTGACGGCATCGCGGGGAGAGGCGCACCCGATGGTGCAGCATGTTTCGACCGTTGCCTTCGAAGGCGTGAAAGCGCGGCCGATCGACGTGCAGGTTCAGGTCGCGCCCGGCCTTCCCGCTTTCACCATTGTCGGCCTGCCGGACAAGGCGGTGTCGGAAGCCCGCGAGCGGGTCCGGGCCGCGCTGATTGCATCGGGCCTCGCGCTGCCGGCCAAGCGCATCACCATCAATCTTGCGCCCGCCGATCTGCCGAAAGAAGGCAGCCATTACGATCTGCCGATCGCACTCGGTCTGATGGCCGCGATCGGCGCGGTGCCTTCCGATGCGGCGCAGGACATGATGGTCGTCGGCGAACTCGGGCTCGACGGCTCGCTCGCGCCGGTTTCCGGGGTACTGCCGGCCGCGGTCGCCGCGAATGAACGCGCGCAGGGCCTGATCTGTCCCGCGGCCTGCGGCGCGGAAGCGGCCTGGGCCTCGCCCGAGATGAACATCGTGGCGCCGCGCTCGCTCCTGCAGCTCGTCAATCATCTGCGCGGCACGCAGGTGCTCCTGCGGCCGTCACCGAAGATCCGCGAATTCGCGGAGAGCCCGCTCGACCTGAAAGACATCAAGGGGCAGGAAAGCGCGAAGCGCGCGCTGGAAATCGCGGCCGCCGGCGGTCACAACCTCCTGATGGCCGGGCCGCCGGGCGCGGGAAAGTCGATGCTCGCCGCGCGCCTGCCGACGATCCTGCCGCCGCTCTCGCCGGCCGAACTCCTCGAAGTATCGATGATCCAGTCGGTCGCCGGCGCGATCGAAGGCGGTGCGCTGACGAACCGCCGGCCGTTTCGCAATCCGCATCATTCCGCGAGCATGGCTGCGATGGTCGGCGGCGGCTTGCGGGCGCGGCCGGGCGAAGTTTCGCTCGCGCATCTTGGCGTGCTGTTTCTCGACGAGTTTCCGGAATTCTCGCCGCAGGTGCTCGATTCGCTGCGCCAGCCGCTCGAAAGCGGCGAAGCGGTGATCGCGCGCGTGAACCACCGCGTCAGCTATCCGGCGCGCTTCCAGCTCATCGCCGCGATGAACCCCTGCCGCTGCGGCCGCGCGACTGAGCCCGGCTTCGCCTGCAAGCGCGCGCCGAACGCGCGTTGCGCGGCCGATTACCAGTCGCGCGTCTCCGGCCCGCTGATGGACCGGATCGACCTGCATATCGAAGTGCCGGCGGTTTCGGCCGCCGATCTCGTGCTGCCCGCGCCCGCCGAAGGCAGCCGCGAAGTCGCCGCACGCGTCGCGGCCGCACGCGAGATCGCGCGGCAACGCTTCCTTTCGCGCGGCCGCGAAGACCTGCGCAGCAATGCCGAAGCCGACGCCAAGCTGATCGAACAACTCGCATCCCCCGACGCCGCCGGGCTTTCGCTTCTGCGCGAGGCGGCCGACGCCATGCGGCTCTCGGCGCGCGGCTATCACCGCGTGCTCAAGGTCGCCCGCACCATCGCCGATCTCGACGGTGCGGCCACCGTAAGCAGGCCGCATCTTGCGGAGGCACTCGCCTACCGCGCGGCACAGGATCGGGTGCCGCTCGCGGCGTGACGTTAACGCTCTCTTAACCACCGGCGCAGTTTCGGAAACAAGCTTGCGCAAGCTTTGCCTGCGTTAAGCCGCGCGGTGTCATTCTTGGACTGCTCGTTTTGCGTTCCGGGAATCCGTCATGACGAAAGCCGCCCGTCGCCGCCTCGCCGTTCTGCCGCTCGTCGTATTCGCGGCGACCTCCGCGCAGGCGCAGGAATTGATCGCGGACGGCCCCGATCTCGGCTGGATCGGTCTCGGCGGCATGGTCGCCTGCGCCATCGGCATCGTATTCGGCGTTCTGCATCGCCGCTCGATTTCGCTTCATGAGAAAGCGGAGCGGCTCGAGCGCGAGGTCGAAGCGCGCGACGACAAGATCTGGTCGCTGGAAGAGCGGCTCGCGCATCTCACCGCGCGCGTCGACGGACAGGACGACTACGTCATCCGCGAAGACGAATATGGCCGGGTGACGCATGCAAGCAGTGCAATGTCGGCGATCGCCGGCAAGGCGTCGAACGAACTGATCGGCAAGCCGTTGCAGCTTCAGGTGCTGCACGCCGGCGCGCGCACGCAGATGGAAGACGGCACGCGCGTATTCGATCAGGAGATTGCCTCGGCCGCCGGGCCGCGCTGGATCGCCTGGAAGGAAGCGGCCGTGCGGGACGCGAACGGCGACATCATCGAAATCCAGCGCACCGGACGCGACATCACGGCCCGCGTCGCGTCGGAGCGTGCGCTCGGCGAATCGCGCGAACAGGCGGAAGCCGCAAGCCGCGCGAAATCGCGCTTCCTCGCGGTCGTCAGCCACGAGGTGCGGACGCCGCTGAATGGCATTCTCGGCATGACGCATTTGCTGCTGGAAACGCCGCTCAGCGCCGAACAGCAGACCTATGCGCGCGCCGTGAAATCTTCCGGCGAGGCCCTGCTCGGGCTGATCGAGGAAATCCTGGATTTCTCCAAGATCGAAGCCGGCCGCATCGAACTGGAGAACGCGCCGTTCGATCTGCTCGAACTCGTCACCGATGTGGTCGAACTGCTCGCGCCGCGCGCGCAGACAAAAGGCATCGAGATCGCGACCCAGTTCGGCGCGGAGCTTCCGCAGACCGTATCGGGCGATGCCGCGCGACTGCGGCAGGTGCTGCTCAACCTTGCCGGCAACGCAGTCAAGTTCACCGACGAAGGCGGCGTCGCCGTGCTGGTCGAGGGGCATCGCGATGCGATCCGCTTCACCGTCCGCGATACCGGCCCCGGAATCGACGCCGATGCGCAGGCGCGTATCTTCGAGGAATTCGAGCAAGGCGACGGCACGCTCGCGCGCAAGCATGGCGGCACGGGTCTTGGCCTTGCCATCGCCTCGCGCATCGTCGAACGCATGGGCGGCGAG
>JAEZFA010000215.1 GCA_023417665.1 Pseudomonadota bacterium
CGCCCGAATTCGGCGGTGCCCGCGCCGCAGAACCGGACCGTCACCGCGGCCCTGTCGCCGTCGCTGCCGCCCGTGCAGCAGCACACCGCAACCGGGAATTATGTCGTGCAGGTCGCCTCACATAAGACCCCGGACGAGGCGCAGACGGCATGGCAGAATCTCCGCCAGCAATACGCATCGATCTTCGGCAGCCGGAACGCGGATATCCGCAAGGTCAATCTCGGCGACCGCGGCACGTTCTATCGTGCGATGGTCGGCCCGATGAGCCGCGATCAGGCCAACGCGCTATGCCAGAACCTGAAGACGCAGGGCGCCGGCTGTATCGTCCAGACGCGCTAACCAACAGCTAGTTTTGCCCTGGTCCTTGACCCGGCAGGCGGGGACGCTTACCCCGCCGCATGCCTGTTCGCGCCTTTATTTCCGGATGCGGTTCCACCGCGCTCTCTGACGAGGAAAAGTACTTCTTTTCAGAGACTTGCCCGTGGGGCTTGATTCTATTCAAGCGCAACATTGAAAACCCGGCGCAAGTAACCGCGCTCGTGAAGAATTTCCGTGAAATCGTCGGGCGCAGCGATGCCCCGGTCCTGATCGATCAGGAAGGCGGCCGGGTGCAGCGGCTCGGGCCGCCGCACTGGCCGGCGTTTCCGGCTGCCGAGCGGCTGACGAAAGCCGGCGACAGCGCGCAGGCCGTCGGGCTCGGCGCGCGACTGATTGCGAGCGAACTCCTTCCGCTCGGTATCAATGTCGATTGCCTGCCGGTTGCGGACCTCCGTTTTCCCGGCGCGCACGATGTAATCGGGGACCGCTCCTACGGCAGCGAGCCGGAAACGGTCGCCGGTCTTGCCCGCGCCGCCGCGGACGGCCTCATCGCAGGCGGCGTTCTGCCGGTCGTGAAACACATCCCCGGCCATGGCCGCGCGCTGGCCGACAGCCATCTGGAACTGCCGCGCGTCGCCGCGTCGCGCGCGGAACTCGAAGCGACCGATTTCGAACCGTTCCGGCTGCTATCGGACCTCCCGCTCGCGATGACCGCGCATGTGATCTACGAGGCGATCGACGGAGATCGTCCGGCCACCATTTCGCCCTCGGTCATTGCGGAAGTCATTCGCGGCCATATCGGCTTCGACGGCTGCCTGATGACCGACGACGTCTCGATGAAGGCGCTGTCCGGGAACATCGGCGACAATACGCGCGCGGCATTCGCGGCCGGCTGCGATCTCGCGCTTCACTGCAACGGCAACATGGAAGAGATGCGCGCCGTTGCCGCAAACACTCCGCTTTTGGATGGGAAAGCGGCGCAACGGGCGAAGAAAGCCTTGGATAGCATCGCCGGCGGCGCCGAACCGCTTGCCGTTGCCGATGCGTGGAAGCGCTTTTCCGCTATGGTCGAAACAGTTTGAGACGGAAGTGAGTCGCGTGGAAACCAGCGATTTCGAGCTGCCAGAGGCAGAACGCGCAAGCCATGAGCCGACCCTCGTGGTCGACGTGACCGGTTTTGAAGGTCCGCTCGATCTGCTGCTGATGCTCGCGCGCACGCAAAAAGTCGATCTGGCGCGGATATCGATCCTTGCGCTCGCCGAGCAGTATCTCGAATTCATTCAGCGCGCGCGTGACCTGCGCATCGAGGTCGCTGCCGATTATCTGGTGATGGCAGCGTGGCTCGCTTATCTGAAGTCGCGGCTTTTGCTTCCGGAGCAGGCCGCGCCGGAGGAGCCGTCGGCGGCCGATCTCGCGGCCGATCTGGCTGCGCGGCTTCAGCATCTCGAAGCGATCCGCCGTGCGGGTGCGGGGCTTATGACCCGCGACAAGCTCGGTTCCGAGTTCTTCGGCCGCGGCATGCCCGAGGAAGTCGCCTCGCTGCAGCCGCAGCAATACACCGCGACGGTCTACGACCTGCTTTCCGCTTATGCGCGCCAGCGCCAGACCAAGGCTTTGTCTCACCATACCGTCAAACAGCGCGTGGTGTGGTCGCTGAAAGAGGCGCGCGAGCAGCTTGAACGCCTGGTCGGCAAGAGCCAAGACTGGACCAGGCTTGATTCGTTTCTCGTGGAGTATCTGGTCGAGCCCGCGATGCGCCCGACCGTCATGGCATCGAGCTTCTCGGCCTCGCTCGAGATGGTGAAAGAAGGTCATCTCGAGTTGCAGCAGGAATCGCCGTTTGCGCCGCTCTGGCTGAAGCGCCGGGCGGAGCCGAGACCGGAATTACAAGTAGTGGAGACCAAGCAGTGACCGCGTTGCGCAAACCGCCGCTTTCCATCGTGGGTGCCGAACCCGAAGTCCAGTCCGACGAAAACCAGCGCGTTCTGGAAGCGATCCTGTTTGCCGCGTCCGAACCGGTCGACGAAAAACTCTTGCAGTCGCGGCTTCCGGAAGATGCGGATCTCAACGCGGAAATGGAGCGGCTCGCCGAGCATTACGCCTCGCGCGGCGTGAACCTCGTGCGCGTCGCCGGCAAGTGGGCGCTGCGCACGGCCTCCGATCTCAGCCACCGGATCGCGAAAGATGCGCCCGCGCCGAAGAAGCTTTCGCGCGCGGCGATCGAAACGCTCGCGATCGTTGCCTATCACCAGCCGGTCACCCGCGCGGAGATCGAGGAAATTCGCGGCGTCACGATCAGCAAGGGCACGCTGGACGCGCTGATCGAGATGGGCTGGGTGCGCCTGCGCGGCCGCCGCAAGGTTCCGGGCCGTCCCGTTACCTATGGCACCACGGAACAGTTCCTGATCCATTTTGGTCTCGACCAGATTTCCGACCTGCCGGGGCTTGAGGAACTCAAGGGCGCGGGCTTCCTCGACGACCGGCTGCCTGCCGGTTTCGCGGTGCCGATCCCGAACGACCTCTCGACGCTGCGCGAAGACGAGGATCCGCTCGAGGAAGGCGATCCGGAGCTCGATCCCGAAGGCGGCAAATAGCGCGACGAAGCCGGCGCAAACGGCTAGTTTGCCGCCGCCATGGCGTCACGCATTACTCCAAAATCCCCGGCACCTGTTTCGATCGCGGCGCATCTCGCGTTCGAAGACGTCCGTCACAGCTACGGCGAGGGCGAATCCATTCGCGGCGTGACGCTCGCGATCGATCCCGGCGAGGTGGTGAGCCTTGTCGGTCCCTCCGGTTGCGGGAAAAGCACGCTTTTGCGCATTGCCGCGGGACTGGAAACACCTTCGGCAGGCCGTGTGCTCCTGGACAGGCGGGAGGTTGCGGGCCCGAACCGTTTTCTGCCGCCCGAGAAGCGCGGCATCGGGCTGATGTTTCAGGATCACGCCTTGTTCCCGCACATGACCAATCTCGACAACGTGCGCTTCGGGCTGCGCGGTTTCGCCCGCGCGGAATCCGAGCGGCAGGCAACACTTGCGCTGGATCGGGTGGGACTTGGGAATCGCGCTTCGGAATATCCGCATATGCTTTCCGGCGGCGAGCAGCAGCGCGTGGCGCTCGCCCGTACGATCGCGCCGCGGCCGTCGGTCATTCTGATGGACGAGCCGTTCTCCGGTCTCGACAGCCGGCTACGGGACGCCGTGCGCTCCGATACGCTTGCGATCCTGCGCGAAGCGCGCGCGACCTGCGTGGTCGTAACCCATGACGCCGAGGAGGCCATGCGCATGGGCGACCGGATTGCGCTGATGAACGAGGGCCGGCTGGTCGAATGTGGCGAGCCGCAGCGCATCTATCGGCAGCCGGAGAGCCTTTTTGCCGCGCGCTTCTTCTGCGAAATGAACGAACTGACCGGCTGGGTGCATCGCGCCCGCATCGAAACGCCGCTGGGGACCTTCGCGACCGGCAAGATCGGTGACGGCGAGGCCGTCGCCTGCGTTCGCCCGCAGGCGTTCCGTTTGCTCCCCACCGGGGAAGGTCTCCCCGGGCGGATTGTCGCGCATCGTTTTGTCGGGGAGGTGAGCCTGCTCGAAATTGCGATGCCGGGCCTTGATGAACCGGTGCTGGCGCGCGTCCGGGAACCCGTTAACCGCGCCGAGGGCGAGGATGTCGGCATCGCCATCGATCCGTCCGAAGTTCTTGTTTTTGCCGCTTCCCGGCCCTAGGTTCGTATAAAGTAACGACAATTGGCTGGTCCGTGGGCTCGCAAGCCAACCTGCCAGCGGAGGATTCCATGGGTGGTTTGAGTATCTGGCACTGGCTTGTCGTCGCGGTCGTCGTGCTGCTCCTGTTCGGGCGCGGCAAGATTTCCGAGCTGATGGGCGATGCCGCCAAGGGCATCAAGGCGTTCAAGAAGGGCATGCAGGACGATGAGCCGACCGCAGCCCAGACGCCGCCCAAGACGATCGAACAGACGCCGCCGGTGGTACGCCGCACCGACGATCAGAAGGTCGGCTGACGCCGCCTGTTTGCGGCGCCTTTCGCGGACCGCAATCTGGCCGCGGTGAGGGCAGCTAAATGTTCGACATCGGGTGGAGTGAACTTCTGGTCATCGGGATCGTTGCGCTCGTCGTCATCGGGCCAAAGGATCTTCCGAAAGTGCTGCGTGCGCTCGGCAGCATGATGTCGAAGGTGCGCTCGATGGCCAATGAGTTTCAGGGGCAGTTTCAGGACGCCATGCGCGATGCCGAACTTGCCGACCTGAAGAAGGAAGCCGAGAAGCTTGCCTCGTCGGCGCAGAGCGCGATCCAGAATCCGATGCAGTCGATCGAAAGCGAAATGCAAAAGACGATCGACGGTCCTGCGCAGTCGCAGCCCGCACCGGCGGCTTCCGACGCGCAGGTCGATGCGGCGGTTGCGCCGCCTCCGCAAGCCGAGCCCGTCAATATCGAGCCCGCGCCGATCGCGCCTTCCGCGACGACTTCCGCCGACAGCGTGAATGAGCCGACTCCGATCACCCCGAAGCAGGGGACCGGCGCATGAGCAGCGACGACAACATCGACGCCAGCCGCGCGCCGCTGATGGAGCATCTGATCGAGCTGCGCTCGCGGCTCATCAAGTCGCTGCTGGCATTCTTCGTGATGCTGATCGTGTGCTTCGCCGGCGCGAAATACATCTACAACATCCTGCTGTTTCCCTATCAGCTTGCCGCCGGCGTCGATGCCAAGATCGAACTGATCTACACCGCGCCGCAGGAATTTCTGATCACGCAGATCAAGCTTGCGATTTTCGGGGCGGCATTTCTCGCCTTTCCGGTGATCGCGGCGCAGATTTATGCCTTCGTCGCGCCGGGGCTCTACAAGCACGAGAAGGGCGCTTTCCTGCCGTATCTGATCGCGACCCCGATCTGCTTTCTGCTCGGGGCGGCCTTCGTCTATTTCCTCGCGATGCCGCTCGCCATGGGCTTCTTCATCGGCATGCAGCAGCTCGGCTCGGGGCCCGAGATCAAGCTCCTGCCGCGGGTGTCGGAA
>JAEZFA010000222.1 GCA_023417665.1 Pseudomonadota bacterium
CGACGTAACCGAGCGCGATAGCCCAAGCCCATTTGAGATGGTTCATGAAGGTGTAGTGGTTGCGCACGAGCCCCATCAGCGCGACGCCCGCGGCCGTGCCGATCGAAACCAGGCTGCCGCCGACGCCGGTCGAAAGCGTCACCAGCATCCACTGGCCGCTTGACATTTCCGGGTTCATCGTCAGCACCGCGAACATCAGCGGGATGTTGTCGAAGGCAGCACCCAGAATGCCGATCGCGATATTCGCCGTGGTCGGCCCCAGATCGACATAGAGCCAGTTCGAGAGCAGCGCGAGATAGCCGGCGACGCCGAGTCCCGCGACCGCGAAGATGATGCCGAAGAAGAACAGGAGCGTATCCCACTCCAGCCTGCCGATTTCCTTGAAGGAATCGAAATAGAGATCCTGGTCGCCGCGGCGCCGGCTCTGGCGCTGCAGGCGGTAGCTGTAAATCTGCAGATAGCCGAGGCCCAGCATCATGCCGAGTGCGGGCGGCAGATGAAGGAAGGTCTTGAAGGAGATCGCGGTCGCAATCGTCGCAAGGAACAGCCCCATCACGACAAAGGCGCCATCCTTCATCTTGCGCGTGTCCGGCGTCGGCGTCGGCGCGCCGTCCGGCACGCTGAAGTGCATGAAAAACGCGGGCACGAGGAAGTTCACCAGCGCGGGCAGGAAGAGATTGAAGAACTCGAAGAATCTCAGCTTGCCCTTCTGCCACACCATCAGCGAGGTGATGTCGCCGAACGGCGAGAACACGCCGCCGGCATTGGCCGCGACCACGATGATGATGCAGCCGAGCACGATGAAGCGGTAATTGCCGACGCCGACTGCCACCACGACGGCGCCCATCACCAGCGCCGTGGTGAGGTTGTCGATGATCGGGCCGAAGAAGAAAGCAAGGCCGCCGACCAGCCAGAATAACTGCCGGTAGGAAAGGTTGAGGCTGACGAGCTTGGAGCGCAGCGCGCTGAAGATGCGCCGTTCCTGCATCGTGTTCACATAGGTGATCGCAACGATGAGAAAGAGCATCAGCTCGCCATAGTCGAGGATGGTGTGCTTTGCCGCCGCCTCGAGCACGGCGGACTGGCCGTTCATCCAGTAAACGATGCCGAGCACGCCCCAGATCAGGCCGGCGGCCATGACCACCGGCTTCGATTTGCGAAGCTGGATCGATTCCTCGATCGCGACGAAGCCGTAGGCGATGAAGAAGATCGCAAGCGTGAGATAGCCGACCGGATGGCGCGTCAGGTCGATGACCGGTGCGGCAGGGGCCGCGAGCAGCGGCGAGGCGGACAGGGTGAAAAGGACAGAAGTCAGGGCGAGCCGAAGCCAAACCTTTAGCCTTAGCCGTCCGGAAACGTCCCGCATCTCACCCCCGTCTTGTCGGTGCCCGGGAGCATATTCGACGAAGTGTGTAAGCCGCTGCAAGTAAGTTCGGCGCCGGCATGCATTTTTTGCGGAGCGCGGCGGTGCCGAGCGCCGCTGTTGCTTTCGCCCGAGCCCCGTAAATCCACTTGAAAGTTTACGCGTATTTTATGTGCGTTGCAGCGGTCTCGCGGGCGGGTTCAGCGGTTGAACTTCATGCGTGCCGCGTCCTTCTTTTTCTTCGCGCGGCGCGAATAGATGTTGAGCCCCTCGATGAAGGCCGAGAACAGCATGGCCGAGTAGACATAGGCTTTCGGCACCTTGACGCCGAAGCCTTCGGCGATCAGCAGCATCCCGATCATCAGCAGGAAGCCGAGCGCCAGCATGACCACGCTCGGATTGGCGTTGATGAAATTCGCGAGCGGATTTGCCGCGAGCAGCATGACCAACACCGTGACCACCACCGCAATCACCATGATCGCGATCTGATCGGTCATGCCGACGGCGGTGATGATGCTGTCGACCGAAAACACGAGGTCGAGGATGAGTATCTGCCCGATGGTCGCGGCATAGCTCATGGTTTCGCGGCCGGAGAACACGTCGTCGCCGGCATCGGGATGGACGTTGTGATGGATTTCCTTGGTCGCTTTCCAGACCAGAAACAGGCCGCCGCCGATCAGGATCAGGTCGCGCCAGGAGAAGCCCTGCCCGAAAATCGAAAAGATCGGCTCGGTGAGCTGCACGATGATGAAGACCGTGCTGAGCAGCGCAAGCCGCAGCACGAGAGCCGCGCTGATGCCGATGAAGCGCGCTCTTGCCCGCTGCTCCTCGGGAAGCTTGTTGGTGAGGATGGAGATGAAGATCAGGTTGTCGATGCCGAGCACGATCTCCATCGCGATCAGCGTCGCAAGGGCCGCGAAATTGGCCGGGTCGGAAAAAATCGTAACCAGATCGAACATCGCCCGTGACTTTCCGTTGCTGCCCGCGCGCCGCGCCTTGCACCCGCGTCCGATTGCTGGCGGCTCGTACGAGCCTTAGCAGATGTCCCCCAAGGGCGGGACTGCCGGAAAAATATAATCTACAGGGCGGAACTTTAGGATCGGCAAGGGCTTTAGTGCAGTTACGGCAATTTCGCCGGGTATCGCATCCTGATCATGCTTCGCGCCGACCAAATCCACTCCGGCACATCATTCCCGACCGGAGGCGGGGAGCTTGGCGCGCTGATGCGCGCAAAGGACTGGTCGACATCTCCCCTCGGGCCGGTCGCGCAATGGTCGCCTGCGCTGCGTAGCGCGGTCGGCATCATGCTGCCCGCACAAGTACAGATCGTGATGTTCTGGGGTCCGGAGTTCGTCGCGCTCTACAACGACGCTTACGCGCCGACGATCGGCAACAAACATCCTTCCGCGCTCGGAAGGCCGGCGCAGGAGCACTGGACCGAACTCTGGGAGGATCTGGAGCCGCTGCTGCAACGAGCCCGCGCGGGAGAAACGGTATTCGCCGAGGACCGGCCGTTCCGGATCGAGCGGCACGGTTATCTCGAGGAGGTGTTCTTCAATATCTCCTACTCCCCGGTACATGGCGACGCGGGCAAGGTCGAAGGGGTGTTCTGCATTGTCGCGGAAACCACCGAGCGCGTGCGGGCGACGCGGAAGCTGCGCGAAAGCGAAGAACGTTTTCGTTCATTCGCGCAGGCCGTCCCCAACCATGTCTGGACGGCGCAGCCCGACGGCAGCCTCGACTGGTTCAACCAGCGTGTCTACGAATATGCCGGCGTGTCGGAAGGCGAACTCGACGGGCACAACTGGGGAAAGATCGTCCATTCCGAAGACCTTCCCGCCTCGGTGGTGGCGTGGACGCATTCGCTGGCGAGCGGCGAAATCTACACCGCGGAATTCCGCCTGCGCTCCGCCGCGGGAGCATATCGCTGGCATCTCGCGCGTGCGGTGCCGATCCGCGATGAGGCGGGTGCCGTATCGAGGTGGGTCGGCACCAACACCGACATTCACGACCAGAAGGAGATCGCCGCAGAGCTTGCGACGCTCAACGAGACGCTCGAACACCGCGTCGATGAGCGAACCAAGGAGC
This sequence comes from Pseudomonadota bacterium, assembly GCA_023417665.1. GTDB lineage: Bacteria > Pseudomonadota > Alphaproteobacteria > Rhizobiales > Xanthobacteraceae. The sequence goes on from JAEZFA010000222.1 coordinate 3,452, forward strand.
GCGACCGCATCTGGAACTACTCGAGCGAGCTCATGGCGATTGCCGGGACCGACGGCTTCATCCGGGCGGCAAATCCGGCATGGACCGATCTGCTCGGCTGGCACGAGCGGGAGCTATGCGCGGTCCCGTTCAGCGAGTTTCTGCATGCCGAGGATATCGGGCGTACCGGTGAAATCGTTACCGTGCTTTCGCGCGGCGAGCAGATTCAGAACTTCGAAAATCGCATGCGCGCCAAGGACGGCAGCCATCGGATCATCGAGTGGGCCGCGATTCCCGCCGGCGACATATTCTATGCGATCGGCCGCGACATCACGGATGAGCGCGCTGCCGAAGAAGCGTTGCGGCAAGCGCAGAAGATGGAGGCCGTCGGCCAGCTCACCGGCGGCATCGCGCAAGACTTCAACAATCTGCTGCAGGGAATTCTGGGTTCGCTCGATCTTGCCCAGAAGCGCATCGCGCAGGACCGCGTCGGAGAAATCGGCAGGTTTCTGACCGGCGCGCAGGCTTCCGCAAACCGCGCGGCATCGCTCACGCATCGGCTGCTCGCCTTCTCGCGGCGACAGCCACTCGATCCGAAGACCGTCAACTCCAACCGGCTCGTCTCGTCGATGGACGATCTCCTGCGCCGGACCATGGGCGAGAAGATCGAACTCGAACTCGTGCTGGCCGGCGGGTTGTGGCTCACGCGATGCGACCCGCACCAGCTCGAAAGCGCGCTGCTCAATCTCGCGATCAACGCGCGAGACGCCATGCCCGGCGGCGGCAAGATCACGATCGAAACCTGCAACGCGCATCTCGACAGCGCTTACGTCGCGCGGCAGCGGGAGGTTTTGCCGGGCCAGTATGTCTGCATCGCCGTGACCGATACCGGGGCCGGCATGAGCAAGGACGTACTCGAGCGCGCGTTCGATCCGTTCTTCACGACGAAGCCGACCGGTCAGGGCACCGGCCTCGGCTTGTCCATGGTCTATGGCTTTGCGCGGCAATCGGAAGGCTACACCAAGATCTACAGCGAGGCCGGGCTTGGCACGACGGTGAAAATCTATCTGCCGCGCTATCGCGGGGAGGAGGAGCAGGAAACGCCGGCCGTGACGGAGCCGCTGCCTGCCGCGGAAGACGGCGAAACCGTTCTGGTTGTCGAGGACGACATCATCGTGCGCGAACTGATCGTCGAAGTGCTGAAGGATCTTAACTATCGCGTGCGCGAGGCAAGCGACGGCCCTTCCGGCCTTCGCGTTCTCGAAGCCGATGAACAGATTGATCTGCTCATTACCGACATCGGCTTGCCGGGATTGAACGGGCGGCAGATTGCCGATGCTGCGCGTGTCAGGCGCCCGGAGCTAAAGGTGCTGTTCATGACCGGCTATGCCGAGAACGCGGCGCGCGCGCACGGCTTTCTTGAGCCGGGAATGCAGATGATGACGAAGCCGTTCGCCGTCGATGCGCTGGCGGAAAAGATACGCGCGATCTTCGAGCGCTAGGAACGATTTCGCGCTTCAAACGTTATGGTTTGAATGCGCGAAAGAAGCGGCGATTTCAAACGTCGCAGGGCAGGAACGATCTGGCCTGCCAGCGCTTTTCTCCACAGATAACAAAAAGGGAGAAAGCTATGTTGAAGACCACGCTTTATGGTGCGGTTGCTGGCGGCCTTCTTGCGACGGCGGCCATGGTTTCCCCGGCGCTTTCGGCTCCTGCAAAGCCGGTCGCGCCGCAGGTGGAAAAGAACGTGACGGATGTGCAGCATCGCCATTGGCGCCGCCACCATCGACATCATCGCCATTATCGTCACCGTTACTATAACAACTACTATTACAACCCGGGTTACTATTACACGCCGGGACCGGGCATCTACTTCCGCGCCTGGTAAGGGTGATCAAGAAAAGCCCGCGCAGATTGCGCGGGCTTTTTCTTTGTCCCGAGAGTGATGGTCCGCGTTCAGCAGACTTCGACCCATGTCGCCGCGGTCAGATCCTTCAGGCGCGCGGTGGGAATTTTAACCGCCGCGTTTCCGGCGCCTGCTGCGGGCACGACGATATCGAACCGCTGCAGTGACATATCGCAATAAACCGGAATCGATGTCGCCAATCCGAACGGGCAAACCCCGCCGACCGGATGTCCGGTAAGCGCCAGCACTTCTTCCGCCGGCAGCATGCGCGGCCTCACCCCGAAGGCTTGCTTGAACTTCTTGTTGTCCAGGCGCGCCGCACCGCTCATCACGATCAGCAACACCTTGTCTCCCGCACGCACGCAAATCGTCTTTGCGATCTGCGCAGGCTCGACGTTATGGGTCGCGGCGGCTTCCGCGACGGTGGCGGAGCTTGTTTGCGTAACAAGGACTTCGAGATCGGGGGCGTTGGCGGCAAACCAGGTGCGAACGGAATCGAGGCTCATGAGAATCAGGCGGGCACGGGGTTTCTTCGTGGGGTGGCGGAACCGGACACGGCACCACCCGTTAAACGAAAGTCGAGGGCGGGACAAACGGAAAGGATCTGCAATGCTAGACTCGCAGCTCATTCCCTGGCTTCTGCTCGCCGGTCAACTCGGCTTCATCATGATTGCGTCGCGCTAGGCGCACCAGGGCATGCGCCGACCGGACCAGCGGCGCGCGAGTCCTTCTGCGATCAACCGGTCTCCGATCGAAACGCCATCGCGCATGACAATGCGCAGCTTTCTGCCGTAACGGTCCGTGTCGCGACTGGAGAAGTGCTTCAGTTCGAACGGTCCTTCGTTCAGGAGCGCATGAAGGCGCCGGGTTGCGCGGGCGCCGAGATCGGCTTCGCTGCTGCATTGTGCGCCGGTCGTTTCCGGCGCGTCGATATCGGCAATTCGGATTTTCTCTCCATTCATATAGAACGTGTCGCCGTCGACGACGCAGTTGGTGCGGCTGAGATAGCCGCAGGCCGCGAAGCGCTCGCTCTTCCAGATTGATTCTACGCTCTGATGAATGGTTGTCGCGCTGCTATTCGCGAGGGCGCAATATCCCACACCGCCGAGGCAAGTGAGCAGAGCGAGCATCGCGCCCGGCGAAACACGCCGCTGCCGCCGGAAGTGCCTGGTCAGGGCCGCGATTCTCATCACGGCAACTGGTAGCGGCAAATGACTTAGGCCGCGTTAATCCCGACCAATGAAGTTTATGTCTGCAGGTTAAATCACGCCGCCAAGATAGAGCGCGATGCTGGCGACGGCGCAGCAAACGAGTACGGGGATCATCCGCACTTTCCAGGCGAACATTGCCGCGAACGCTGCGAGCGAAAGTGCCGCGGCATAAAGATTCACGCTGGACGGAATCGGGGCGTCGAAGTGCAGCGGTCCCAAAATGACCGTACGGGTCTGTGAGAAAATCACATGGACCGCGAACCATACCGTGAGATTAAGAATGACACCGACAACCGCTGCGGTGATTGCGGCGAGTGCGGCGGCTAGCGCCTTGTTGCTGCGCAAAGTTTCGATGTAGGGGGCGCCAGCGAATATCCAGAGAAAGCAGGGTGCGAAAGTCACCCAGGTCGCGAGCAGTCCGCCGAGCGTGCCGGCGAGCAGCGGCGACATTCCGCTGGAATCGCGGAACGCCGCGAGGAAGCCCACGAACTGCAACACCATGATCAGCGGGCCGGGGGTTGTTTCCGCGAGCCCTAGCCCGTCCAGCATTTCGCCCGCAGTGAGCCAGCGATAATTCTCGACGGCCTGCTGCGCAACATATGCGAGCACCGCGTAGGCGCCCCCGAACGTCACCACGGCCATCTTTGAAAAGAAGCTGGCAATCCGCGAAAACACGTTCTCGTCGCCGAGAAACAGGATTAGGAGCACGACCGGGGCTAGCCACAATACAAGCCAGACGATCGTCACGAGAGCGAGCCGCCCAAGGCTCGGCCGGGTGTGATCGGGCCGCTCGCGCTCCAGAAGTGAATCGACCACGGCCCCGCTCTTCGGCGCGCTATGCAGCACTTTCACGTCGAAGCCGCTCCAGTGCAGCCTGCCGCCCGCATAGCCGAGAATTCCCGCGATCAGAACAACAAGAGGGAAGGGGGCCTTGAAAAAATAAATTGCGACGAAAGCGGATGCAGCGAGCAGGATGAGTGCCGGGCTTTTGAGCGCGCGTTTACCGACGCGCAGCACCGCTTCAAGCACGACCGCCAGAATTGCCGCCTTCAATCCGAAGAAAAGCGCGGCGACGAGGCCCAGCTGGCCGACCGTCACATAGATCCAGCTTAGCGCCATGATCGAAACGACGCCGGGCAGGATGAAGAGGCCGCCCGCGACGAGGCCGCCGCGCGTCTTATGCAGGAGCCAGCCAATATAGGTCGCGAGCTGCTGTGCTTCGGGTCCGGGCAGTAACATGCAGTAGTTGAGCGCATGCAGGAAACGGCTATCCGAAATCCAGCGCTTCTCGTCGACCAAAATACGATGCATGAGCGCGATCTGCGCGGCTGGTCCGCCAAAGGACAGCAATGCGATTTTCAGCCAGACGCGCGTCGCTTCTGTGAAAGTCGGATAAGCGGGCGATTTGGCTGGCTTCATGGAGCGCATTCTAGCATGGCACTCCCACGGCGAAGAACGACTAGGTCGCAAAAAGAAGATTTTGACGCCCATCGTCCCGGTCGCCTAGATGTCGCCGGTCCGGACAAACGGTTCATGAAAAGCATTTCAGTTGGCGCAGTCTTCGTCTTCCTGCTCGCATATCCCGCCTCCGCGGGCGCGAACGACTATCAATGGATCGGGCAGATCACCGAGGACGGCGCATCGCTGAGCTATGCGATCCCGGAAAGCGACGGCATCAAGCTGGATTTTCATTGCGACCGGAAGACCCGCGCCATCGTGGTGAACTATGACCACGAGCCGGCGGGCGCGAAGGACGGCGCGAAGTATGACATCGAGCTGTCGCTGCGCGGGCGCGACGCCGGTCTGCGGGTCGTCGTGCCGGCGACCGGACAGCGGCTGGAGCTGGACGATCTCTTCGTTCTGCAAGGACAGACCCGCATGACGCCCGGTCTGCGACGGGTTCTGTCGGAAGGCGGGACGCTGCTCGTCAAAGTCCATGGCCGCGTCGAGGAAATTCCGCTAAAGGGAATCGGCGCTGCCACCCGTCAGTTGCTCGCGGCGTGTCCAATTTAGCGTCAGCGCGGGCAGCGCCGATTCTCGCGCTATCGCTTGCGAATATTGCGAAAAAGCAGCACTCTGGCGCCGGTTTGGCGGGGTCAGTCGGCGCGCTCCCGTTATGGAGTTGCGCCTAGGTTCGAGGGGAATTCGCGTGGCGAAAGAGACCAAAAAATCCGGTTCGTCCGGGAAGCAGAAGCCGGCAGTCATCATCGTCGGCGCGGACAAGGGCGGCGTCGGCAAGACCACGGTCGCGCGCACCATGCTCGACTATTTCGCGCGCGGGAACGTGCTGACCCGCGCCTTCGACACCGAGAGCCCGCGCGGCACGCTGAAGCGTTTTCATCCCCGCGTCACGGAAGTCGTCGATCTCACGCAGGTTGCCGACCAGATGAAGGTGCTCGACACGCTGCATACCAGCGAAGTCAAGGTTTCGATCATCGACGTGCGCGCGGGGCTCCTGTCGCGCACGCTGCGGGACATGACCGATATCGGCTTCTTCGATGCGGTGGAAAATCGCGAATTCAAGTTCGCGCTGTTTCATGTGCTCGGTCCCTCGGTCGCTTCATTGAGCGAGATCGAGGAAGCGATGCCGTTCACGGAGAACGGCGAGTATTTCGTGGTGAAGAATCACATCAACGAGACGAATTTCTTCGAGTGGGATCAGGACACTTACGACCGCTATTTCAAGCGTTCCCGCCGCGCCACGCATGAGATCAACGTGCCGAAGCTCAACGAGATGGCCTATGAGCAGGTCGAGATCGCGGGCGTCCCTTTTGCCTCGTTTGCGCAGAACAAGAACGAGAAGAATCACAAAGCCGATTACTCGCTGGTGCTGCGCGGCTATGTGCGGACCTGGGAAAAGGCGATCCATCAGCAGTTCGACGATGCCAAGCTGATGGATTGGGCGACCGACGGCGCACAGGCGTAGCAACCGGGCTCGCGTGGCGGGGCGGCGCGCGGACAAATAAGGACGACGATGCTCGGAAAGAGCCTTGCAATCCTTGTCGTCTCGCCCCGCGAACGCTCCGGCACGACCCTGATCGCGCGGCTCTTCGCCGACTTCTTCCGTATTTCGGGACAGGCGCCGCTTCTGTTCGACACCGACGCCGCGCGTCCCAAGTTCTCGAAATATTTTCCCGAAGCCGAACTGGTCGATCTGTCGAATACCAAAGGGCAGATGCGGCTGTTCGATACGCTGCCGGTCCGCACGCAGCAGCCGAAGATCGTCGATGTGACGCATCGCAGCTATTCGGATTTCTTTTCCATGGTGCGCGACATCGATCTGATCGCGGAAGCGCGGGAGAACCATGTCGAGCCCGTGATCGTCTATATCCCGCATTATGTGAGCGAGGATTTCGAACGCGGCTTCCGGCTGCGCGGCTACTTCAATTGCGAGTTCATGCTGGCCGAGAACGCCTATCTCGGTCCGCCGCCGGAGGAGCTGCACGGCGTCAACGCCTATTGGGCCCTGAAGGCGCATCCGGTGCGGCTGCAATTGCCGTCGCTCGATCCCATGGCGATCAGCCTGCTCGAGGATGACCGGGTGTCGATTGCCGAATTCCTGATTACCTCGGTCCCGGGCTATCAGCCTCCCGCCGGCGAAAAGACGCAACTGCCGCTCGCTTATCTTTCGTTCGATGCGCGGTCGAAAATCAGAAACTGGCTGAAGCCGACCTTGCGCGAAGTGCAGCGCGCGGTTCATCTCGTGCAAAGCCGGCTGGAAACGCCGGTGACCGAGCCGCAGCCGTTCTAGCGAATCAGCTTACCGCCTTGCGCGCGATCTCCAGCGTCTCCGGCGTATCGATGTCGAAAAAGGCGCCATCGTCATCGACTTCGATCTCGGCCACGCCCTCGGCATAGCCGGCTACGAGTTTGCGCGCGCCGATGTCGCCTTCGAGCTTCATGATGTCGGGGAAAAAACGCCGCGCCCAGAGCACCGGATTGCCGCGATGGCCGCCACGGGCCGGCACCACGATCAGTGCGCCGCGTGCGGGCTCGAAGGCGTCGATGAGTTTGTCGATCAGGCCGGAGGAGACGCCGGGCATGTCGCCGAGGCAGATCACGGCGCCAGCCACGTCCTCGCCGAGCGCGCCGATCCCGGCCCGCAGCGAAGTCGAAAGACCCTCGGCATAATTTTCATTGTGCACGAAGCTGACATTGAGGTCCGCCAGTGCGTCGCGGACCGCGAGGTTGTCGTGGCCGGTAACCACCACGACCGGGCCTGCTTTCGACGCGAGCGCGGCTTGCGTGATACGGCGCACGAGCGGCACGCCGCCGAATTCCGCGACCAGTTTGTTCGGCCCGCGCATCCGGCTCGAACGCCCGGCGGCGAGCACGACCGCGGCGATCTTTTTCTTTTTCTCGGCGGCCATTTCCTGCCGCGGCTGCGGGCGCGTCACGATCTCCATGAGCAGGCCGCCGACGCCCATGCCGGCGATTTCCTCGCGGCCTACCGCGAGCCCGGCGAGCAGCCGCGTCAGCACCCAGTCGAAACCGTTTTCCTTCGGGCTTCGTGCGCAGCCCGGTGCGCCGAGTACCGGCGTGCCGCCGACCTTGCCGATCAGCATGAGGTTGCCGGGATCGACCGGCATGCCGAAATGCGTGACCTCGCCGCCGCTCGCCTCGATTGCGGCGGGGATCGCGTCGCGGCGATCGGCAATCGCCGAGGCGCCGAAAATGAGCACGAGTTCAGCGCCTTCCGCGCGGGCCTGCGCGATTGCCTGCGCAAGCTTCGGCGTATCGTGATCGATGCGGCGCTCCGAGATGATTTCCGCACCGGCGGGCGCGAGCCGCTCGCGCGTGACCTTCAAGGTCTTCTCGATGACCTTCTCGGCAAGTCCCGGCAGCCGCGTCGAGATGATCGCGACTTTGCCGATGCTGTAGGGCATCACGCGGACGAGGCCGCCTGCCGCTTTCGCCGCGCGCAAGGCGGCATCGTGGGCCGCGCCGTTCACCGCGAAGGGAATGATCTTGGCGGTCGCGATCATCTGCCCTTCCACGACCGCGCTGAAAGCCGGAAGCGTGGCAAAGGTAATAGCTTCGTCGATCGCGTTCAGCCGGTCGATGGCTTCCTTGTCGACGACCAGCACGCCCGGCTTGTCGGCGAACAGGTTGGCGCGGCCGGTGAACGCTTCGTCGGTGCGCACGAGCGCGCCTTTCGCGGCCTCCGCCAGCGCTTTTGCCGCCATGTCTTCACCGATGTCGCCGGACTCGAGCTTGGCCACCACGATCTCGGTAATGCCGGCTGCGCGCAACGCCGCGATCTCGGCGTCGCCGATGCGCGTGCCTTTCTTGAGCACCAGCTTGTCTTGCCGGATGGAATGCACGGCAACGCCATCGCGCGCTTCTTCCAGCGGAAGGGAGCCGAACTTCATCGCGCGTCCTGCCCTTCGCCCTGCCGCAGCCGCGCGGTGATCTGTGCGAGGATCGAAACGGCAATCTCGGCCGGGGAGATCGCGCCGATATCTAGACCGATCGGCGCATGGATCCGCGATAGCTGCGCCTCGCTCATGCCGTCGGCTTTCAACCGCTCCAGCCGCGTTGCGTGCGTGCGGCGCGAGCCGAGCGCGCCGATATAAAAACAGTCATGCGTCAGCGCATAGCGCAGCGCCGGATCGTCGATCTTCGGATCATGGGTCAGCGCCGCAAACGCGGTATGCGCGTCCATGCCGATGCCGGGCAGCACCTTGTCCGGCCAGTCGGCAAGAAGCCGGACGCCGCCGAAGCGTTCTTCGGTCGCAAAGGCGGTGCGCGGATCGATGATCGTCACGTCATAGCCGAGCCGCTGCGCCATGGGAGCAAGCGCCTGGCTGATATGCACCGCGCCGGTCACGATCAGCCGCGGCGGCGGCACGAAGACGGTGAGAAAGACTTTTCCGGCGGGTGTCTCCACGGTGCCGCTTTTGCCCGAACGCAGCCGCGTTTCGATCTCGCTGCGCAGTTCGTCGCGTGCCGCATCTGCGGCTTTCACGAGCCGCTGTTCTCCGCTGTCGAGCGTCGTAACGACAACGGCGGCGCGCCGGGCGGCGCGTTCCTCATTGAGAGCTTTGAGCAGTTCGAGCTTCATGGCGTCAGGTCTTGTCCAGGCCGAGTTTCGCGCCGAGTCCGATCAGGAGACCGCCGCCGAGCCATCTTGCCCCGCGCTCGGCCGCGCCCGAGCGGCGCAGCCGGTGCATTACCGCAGTCGCGGTGAAGACGGTTACGAGATCGGCAGACGAGAAAGCAAAATTCACGATCATGCCGAGAATGAGAAACTGCAGCCACACCGGAAACGATGCGGAGGGGTCCACGAATTGCGGAAGGAAGGCGATGAAGAATATCGCCACCTTGGGATTGAGCAGTTCGACAATGATGCTCTCCGCGAAGGCGCGGCGCGCGGATTTCGGCGCGACGATCGCAGTCTGCGGATTGCCACCGCCGCGGATCATCGCAATGCCGAGCCAGACCAGATAGGCCGCGCCCGCGAATTTCAGCGCGGCATAGGCTTCCGGCACATAGCGAAACACCGCCGACAGGCCGAGCGTTGCGCCGAGTACGTGCGCGTAGCAGCCGATATGGATGCCGAGGACCGCCATCAGGCCCGCGCGCTTGCCGCGCGCAAGTGTCTGCGCCGCGGTGTAGAGCAGCGCCGGGCCGGGGAAATAAGCGAACAGCGCAGTCGCGATCGCAAAGGCCAGCAGGACTTCGGTCGAGGCCATCTAGTTGACCGGCTCCACATAGACCGAAATCCTGCCGCCGCAGGAAAGGCCGACTTCCCAGGCCGTCTCGTCGGCGACCCCGAAGGAAACGAGCTTCGGCTTGCCGCTTGCAATCACGTCCAGCGCTTCGGCAACCACCGCGCCTTCCACGCAGCCGCCGGAAACCGAGCCGAGGAAATTGCCGTCCGCGTCGATCACGAGATTCGAGCCGACCGGCCGCGGAGCCGAGCCCCAGGTTTCGGTTACGGTTGCGAGCGCGACCTTGCGCCCGTCGGCGCTCCAGGCTGCGGCATTCGCGAGCAAATCTTCCTGCATGGGTCGTTCTCCTCGCCGGATTTCGATGTCGGGCGGACTGTAGCGCCATCGGCGCGCCGCAAGAAGCGTATCGCCGGCAGGGCAGCTATTTCGGCGGCGCCTTGCCGCGGGGCGGGTTCTTGAGCGGTTTGGCCGGCGGTGCCGGCTCCGCGTCCAGCAGGAAGCAGGCGTAATAGCGCTCGCCCTTGCCCTGCGGGCCGGTGGCGCAACGGTGCGCGCGGACCAGATCTTCTTCCGAGCGATAGGCCATGTAGGGCGCGATCAGAAACCGCTCCGAGCCGTCGAAGGAGCCGCCGAAGCGGTCGATCGTGCCTTGCAGATTGGGCGCAACCTGCAGGATCGCTTTCAGCAGATCGTCGCCTTCGATGAAGTTGTCGGGCAGTTGATCGAACGGCCCGTCGAAATAATTATTCGCGTAGACATTGTCTTCGTGAACGCCGATCAGGATCCGTCGCTCGCGCTTCAGGTCGCGATAGAAGGCAAAGCCGGTGCGGGTCGCGACTTCGATGCGGTCGGTCGCCTTGATGCGGGTCAACAGATCCGGCACCGGCACGGTCTCGTCGAGAATATAATGAAACAGTCCGAGCCTGGCGTTGAAGACGAGAAAGAAGCGCATGCCGGATTCGTCGAACACCGGGCCGATGAAGCGTTCGTCGGGCGCGATGACGCCGGCGGGCGGACGCACGCCGGAGAGATCATTCAGTTCGAACACCACGCTGCGGTCCGCGATGCCGACCCGGTACAGAAACCGCTCGAGCTTCTCGACCTTCACGCCCTGCGCCATGTCCATGACCGCATAATTGACCTTCGGCTCGGTGAGCGGGGCCGCGCTATCGACGAAATAGGCGAAATGCAGTCTTCCCTTGTCGCGGTCGCTGGCATCGAGGCGGATGTTTCCGGCATAGCGCACGCCGCCGGAGAGGAAGCTGAAATAGAAATAGTTCTCGGTGGGATAGACCTTTACGCGATCGGGCAGCGCGCGCAGCACAAATTCCAGCATCGCCTTCTGGTCGGCGAGCGGTGCCTCCGCCTTGCGATTGAGCTCCTCGATATAACGCTGGTTGGTTTCAAGCCGGGGCGTTTCCGCGGCGAAGGCCGCCTTTGCGGCGAGCAGCGACGCCGCGATAACAAGAAGGTGTCTGCGCTTCATTGCCTGCATTCCGTTGCCTGAATTCCATTGCCTGCCGGAGCGATACCCGGTCACGCTAGCAAAAGCATGACGACGCGAGAACGGCGCGCCCGGCGGATCGTTCCAGCAGGTCAGAGGCCATGTGTTGCAAATGCCGCGCGATGATGCGCGGCGGACTCATCGGAGAAGCAGCAGAAAATGATCCTGTGGACGCGATCCGCGCGTTCTGCTTCGCGCAGGCTCGTCGATACTGCGATCTCCGCGGCCCGCGCCGGCGGAAACCGGTAGACGCCGGTCGAAATCGCCGGAAAGGCGATCGACTGCAAGGCGTGCTCCTGCGCGAGCCGCAGCGAGGTCCGGTAACAGGAGGCGAGTAACGCCTCTTCGTTCGCGACGCCGCCCTGCCATACCGGACCGACGGTGTGGATCACATGGCGCGCGGGCAGCCGATAGCCTGCGGTAAGTTTCGCCTGTCCGGTTTCGCAGCCGTGCAGTTCGCGGCATTCGGCAAGCAGTTTGGGTCCGGCCGCGCGATGGATCGCGCCATCGACGCCGCCGCCGCCGCGCAGCGAGTTGTTCGCGGCATTCACGATGACATCGACTTCGAGGCGGGTGATATCGCCGGTGATGATCTCAAATCGCGCCATGCCCCCCGAGCCTAGCGCGGGCGGGCGGCGGACGCGACTTCAGCCGCCTTCCTTGCGCAGATCGAGCGTCGAGCGTCGCCCGATCGCGCGATAGTTCTTCTTGAGAAAACTTTCCGTGGCCGCGCGGCCGATATCGCGCAGATGCTGGAAGAACGCCCAGTCGATGTTGAACTTGGAACTCGACGTGAGGTCGAGCAGGCCGTCGCCCGCTTCGATCCGGTGCAGCCGCACTTCCGGCGTCGTCTTGCCGGTGATGCGGCGCAGGAGCCGCGCGCCCAGCATGCGGTTGACGTAGCCGATTGCGCGAAACTCGGACGCCAGCGAGGCATTGAACGTAATCTCGTTGATGCGGTTCAAGATATCCCGCGCGCTTTGCGGCGTTTCCGCCCGCTCGACCGGGTTGGTCTGCACGAGCAGCACGTCGCCGCCTTCGCCGCTTCGGAAAAACGGAAACAGCGGAGGATTGCCGACATAGCCGCCGTCCCAATAGGGCGTGCCGTCGATCTCGACCGCCTTGAACAGGAACGGCAGACAGGCCGATGCCATCACTACATCCGCGGTAATCTCCTTGCCGTGAAAGACGCGTACCTTGCCGGTGTGCACGTTGGTTGCGGAAAGATAGATGCGCACGCCGCGGCTTTTGTTCAGTGCCGTGAAGTCGACTTCGCGCTCCAGCACGTCGCGCAGCGGATTGATGTTGAACGGGTTGAAGTCGTAGGGCGAGACGAAGCGGGTCGCGACATCCATCGCGAGGAAGAACGGGTTCTTGTCGAGCGACCAGTTGCCGAGCCAGCGATCGACCAGCCCGCGCTGGATCGGGCTCATGCGGCCGTCGCGCGAAACCGCGCGCCAGAAGTTTTCGAGCGCCGCGCGGGCACCCTCGCGGCCGCCGTTCTGCAGGCCGCTCGCCAGCACGACGGCATTCATCGCTCCGGCGGAGGTTCCGGAAATGGCGTCAACCTCGAGCCTGCGTTCCTCCAGCAGCCGGTCAAGTACGCCCCAGGTGAAGGCGCCATGCGCGCCGCCGCCCTGCAGAGCGAGATGGATGGTTTTGGCGGTCCGCATGGAGCCTCATGGGGCACATTCGGGTGCTTCGCCCCCGGTTCGGGGCCGAAGCGGCAATCCGACTATATTGTGCGTTGCAGCAAAGCTGCAAGGGCTGGTTTTGGGCGCAATCGACCTGATATTCTATATCCATGCACAAGGCTTTTCCCGATCCCGGCCACGACCACGACCAATGCGTCGAGGATGCGCTTTCGCGCGCCGAGAAAACCTGCGGCGGCCGCGGATTGCGGCTCACGCCGTTGCGCAGGCGGGTGCTGGAAATTCTTGCGCAAAGTCACGCGCCGGTCGGCGCCTATGAAATCGTGGAGAAGCTTGCCGCCTCCGGCGAGGCGGTGCCGGCCATGTCGGTCTATCGCGCGCTCGATTTTCTCACGGCGGAGAATCTCGCGCACCGGATCGAGAGCCGCAACGCGTTCCTCGCCTGCAATGCGGGGCATGAGCGCACCGAGCCGGTGATGTTCCTGCTTTGCGAAAAATGCGGCGCCGTTGCCGAGATGCAGGCCGCCTCGTTCAGCCGCGATGTCGTGAAAGCGACCAAGGCGGCGGGATTCGAAGCGCGCTCCTCCATCATCGAAGTGAGCGGCACCTGCGAACCATGCCGGAAGAAGTCGAAGCGATGAATCTGCATCAGGGCGGCGAGGTTCTGTTCGGCGCGGCCGCGCGCCGCGTTTCCGTGCCGGTCGATGTCGACGGGGTCATCGTCGGCGGCGGGCATCCGATCGTCGTGCAGTCGATGACCAATACCGACACGGCCGATGTCGAAAAAACCACCCGGCAGGTCGCGGATCTGTTTCGCGCGGGCTCCGAGATCGTGCGGATCACGGTCGATCGCGACGAGGCTGCCGCGGCGGTCCCGCATATTCGCGACGCGCTCGCGAAAATGAACCTGAACGTGCCGCTGGTCGGCGACTTTCACTATATCGGCCACAAGCTCCTGGCCGATCATCCCGCCTGCGCGGAAGCGCTTGCGAAGTATCGCATCAATCCGGGCAATGTCGGCTTTCGCGAGAAGCGCGACCGGCAGTTTTCCTCGATCATCGAGATTGCGCTGAAGCACCGGAAGCCGGTGCGGATCGGCGCGAACTGGGGTTCGCTCGATCAGGAACTGCTCACGCATCTGATGGACGAGAATGCGAAATCCGCGAAGCCGGTCGAGGCGCGCGCGGTGACGCGCGAGGCACTGGTGCAGTCGGCGCTGATTTCCGCGCGCCGCGCGGAAGAACTCGGCATGAAGCGCGAGCAGATCATTCTTTCCGCGAAAGTCTCGGCGGTGCAGGACCTGATCAGCGTCTATCAGGATCTCGCGCGCCGCTCCGACTATGCGCTGCATCTCGGCCTGACCGAAGCCGGCATGGGCTCGAAGGGCATCGTCGCGTCGGCGGCTTCGCTTTCGATCCTGTTGCAGCAGGGCATCGGCGACACCATCCGCATTTCGCTCACACCCGAGCCGAACGGCGACCGCACGCTGGAAGTGAAGGTCGCGCAGGAACTCCTGCAGACCATGGGCTTCCGCACATTCGTGCCGCTGGTCGCTGCCTGTCCGGGCTGCGGGCGCACGACCTCGACGGTGTTTCAGGAACTGGCCTTCGAGATCCAGTCCTACATTCGCGACTCGATGCCGGCGTGGAAGCAGAAATATCCCGGCGTCGAAACGCTCAACGTTGCAGTGATGGGCTGCATCGTGAACGGGCCCGGCGAATCGAAACATGCCGATATCGGCATCTCGCTGCCCGGCACGGGCGAGGCGCCGACGGCTCCGGTCTTCATCGACGGAAAGAAGGCGATGACGCTGCGCGGCCCGACGCTTGCCGCGGATTTCAAGGCGATCGTCGACGACTATGTCGCGCGCCGTTTCGGCGGCGCCGCGTGAGCCCGGCGGCTACTTTCCGCCGCTGAAGAACTGCGACGCGATGTTGACGGTGAGTGCGATCACCGCGGTGTTGTAGAAGAACGAAATCAGCGAATGGATGAGCACGTTGCGCCGCAGGGTGCGTGAGGCGATCTCGACATCCGAGGTCTGGAACGTCGTCCCGATCACCAGAGCGAAGTAAAGAAAATCCCAGTAGTCGGGCTCGTCGGTCGCGGGGAAATTCAACGGCTTTTCGCCGCGGCGCGGCGTTTCCTGAACCGTATGAAACTCGTGCGCGTAGTGCGTGGCGAAGGCGAAGTTCATGAACAGCCACGAGCCGAAGATGGTCGTGAGCGCCAGCGCCAGATGAAAGGCCTGTGCGGCACCGGTCGCGCGTTGCGCCTGCGAGAGTTCGGAGCCGATGGCGATGAAGGTCGCAGTACAGGCCGCGACGAGAAGACCGAGCATCATCCCGCGGCCTTCTTCCTCGATGCCCGCGCGGCGCCTGATGTCGTCGGGTTTCGCGCCGTACATCATCTGCAGGACGAGCGCGAGAAAGAGCCAGGCGGTTGCGTTCCAGCCGATCAGGAAGCGCGTCATGCCGCTTGCCTGCACGGGGGCAAGAAACCAGACCAGGACGCCGAAGACCGCCGCGAGCAGCAGGCGCGCGTGAGCCTTTATCTGGCGCAGCAGAAAATTGTCGGTGGGGTTTCTGCTGCGCTTTGCCATCAGGAGGTGCGTCTTGCGATGAAATCCGCGCAATGTGAAAGCCACGCGCCGCGGGCGCCGAACGGGCGCAGCGCCTCGTGCGCGTCGCCGACGAGCTGATCGAGCTTCTTTCGCGCGGCCGGAACGCCAAGCGCGGAAACCAGTGTTCCCTTGTTCTTCGCCGCGTCCTTGCCGACCGCCTTGCCGACTTCCTCGGCATCGCCCTCGACATCGAGGAGATCGTCGGCAAGCTGGAACGCGAAGCCGATGGCGCGGCCGTAACGCGCGATCGACGCTCGCTCGTCGGGCGAAGCGCGGCCGAGCAGCGTGCCGGCCTCGCAACAGGCGGCGAGCAGGGCGCCGGTCTTCATGCGTTGCAGCGTCTCGATGTCGGCGATATCGCGCGCAACGCTCTCGCTGTTCGCGAAACGTCCTTCCGCTTCGAGGTCGAGCATCTGTCCGCCCGCCATGCCGCCGAGCCCGCTCGCCTTGGCAAGACATTGCACGAGGGCCGCACGGATCGCAGGATCGTCATGCGCCGTCTCGCGCGAGAGCAAATCGAAAGCGAGCGTCTGCAAGGCGTCGCCGGCGAGAATCGCGGTCGCTTCGTCGAAGGCTTTGTGAACCGTCGGCTTGCCCCGCCGCAGGTCGTCGGCGTCCATCGCCGGCAAGTCGTCGTGCACCAGCGAATAGCAATGCAGAAGTTCAAACGCCGCGCCCGCCGTCATGCTCGCGCCGACGGCTACGCCGAAGAGTGCCGCGGTTTCCACGACCAGCACCGGGCGCAGACGCTTGCCGCCGCCGAGTACGGCGTGACGCATGGCTGCAAGCAGCCGCGCGGGCCGTGCAAGCTCAGGCGCGACCGGCTCGGATGAAAGCAATCCGTCAAGCACGCGCTCGCAAGCGTCGGCGTGACCGGCAAGCCGATCTTCGAACAAGCTCATCTTTGCGTGCGGTCCGGAGGACATGACCGGAGCTTGGTGCCGCACCTGCATGCCGTCGTCAAACGCGTGCTTGCGAAGGACGGCAGCGGCGGCTCTAATGCCGCCCGCATGAGTGAGGAACGCCCGGAAAATTCGAAGCCGAAGCGGCGATCCTCCGTGTTGCGGCGCATGGTCTATGCCGCGGTCGCAATCGCATTGCTGCCGGTGGTCCTCGTGCCGCTTTATGCGGTGATGCCGCCCGTTTCCACCTTGATGCTCTGGCGCTGGATCACGTTCCAGCGCGTGGAGCGCGTCTGGACGCCGCTCGAGGAAATTTCGCCGACGCTCGTCAGCATCGTGATTGCCGGCGAGGACGGCCGTTTCTGTACGCATCGCGGCGTCGATTGGGAGGAATTGCAGAGCGTCATCGACGATTACGGGGAATATGGCGACGCGCGCGGCGCTTCGACCATTCCCATGCAGGTCGCGAAGAATCTCTTCCTCTGGCCGGGCCGTCAGGTCGTGCGCAAGGCACTGGAGATTCCGCTGGCCTATTACATGAACGCGGTCTGGTCGAAGCGGCGCATGATCGAGATTTATCTCAACATCGCCGAGTGGGGCCCGGACGGGGAGTTCGGCGTCGAGGCGGCAGCACAGCGCGCGTTCAAAAAGAGCGCGAGCAAACTTTCGAATGCCGAGGCCGCGCTGCTGGCCGGCGCCTTGCCCAATCCGCTGGTTCGCGACCCCGCGCGGCCCGGGCCCTTGCTGCGCCGCGCAGCCAATACGCGGCAGCGGATTGCGGTCAATAATGGCGCTTCGGCAATTTCCTGCGTGATTTCAAGGCGCTAGCGGCTCCGTCCGGCTTCCGGCGACGGCAGCGGCGCAAGTGGCCTCCATGGCTAGCGGTCGCCGGTTCAATCCTCTATAAGCCCGGGCTTCCAGACAGATATTTCCGGCCTCGTCTTTCGACCGCGGGCCGATTTCGGAGACGAAGATGGCCGTTCCCAAGCGAAAAACCTCGCCCTCGCGCCGCGGCATGCGCCGTTCGGCTGACGCGCTGAAAGCGCCGACCTATGTCGAGGACAAGGACTCCGGCGAGCTGCGCCGCCCGCACCATCTGGACCTGAAGACCGGCATGTACAAGGGCCGGCAGGTTCTGAAGGCGAAGAGCGAAAACTAAGCCCGCCCCCGCAATCAGCCGCGTTCAGGAGCAACGACCGTGGTCGCCTTTCCGCTGCTGCTGATTGCCTTTGCGATCTACAACATGGTCGCGTTTCTGCTGCCGGGAACTTCCTGGACGGCGGCCGTGTTCTCGCTCGGGATGCCGTCCGGCGTTATCTGGAGCATTTCCGCGAGCGATCTTCTGATCGCCTTTGCGCTGTTTCTGCTGTTTTTCGAGGTGCTCAAGGCCGCGCGCAATACCGCGCGGTCGATCTTCGATCATGTGCTCTCGACGCTGATCTTCATCGGCGCGCTGGTGGAATTTCTTCTTGTCCCGGAGGCGGGCACTTCGACCTTCGCCATTCTGCTGATCATCGCGCTGGTCGATGTGCTCGGCGGCTGGTCGGTCGCGGTCCGCACTTCGCGGCGCGACATCAGTATCGATCCTTACGCGCAGTAATCGATCCGGGAGCCGTTCGGCTTCGCGGAGAGTGCAGCAGGCACGGTGCTGCGGTAAACGCGCGCGCCGATTTCCGGCTGCTCGCGGCGCTTGGCGCGATACTGCGCAAAGCCTTTCACGTTGGCGGAGAGCTGAACCAGAAACGCCGCCGCCGCATGGTAAACGCCGGCACGGCCTGCCGCCGATGCCTGCAACGGCACCAAAGCGCGGCATTCGGTTTTCTTTTCGGTCTGGTTCCGGGTGTCCATGCGCCTGGCTCGTCTCTGAATGACACAACGCGTTTCGTTGCGAAGGGTTCAGTGCAAGCGGCGCACCAGCGCTAACGTCCCGTTAAGGATCGCTTGCGAAGCGGCAAAACGAGTGAGCCGGCATTAATCGCGTGCGGGTTATGGCTTTACCCAAGAACAAGACGGGGAAGTCAAACCGTGAATAAGACAACGCGCGCCGCACGCTCCACGCCGACGACTGCCGAAGACGCGCCGGCGACCCTGCCGATGCTTTCGCCCGAGCGCATTGCCTCGGTGCTCTTTGCCAGCGGCGAGGCGGCCTATAGCTGGAATTGCCAGAGCGATGCGATCGAATGGAGCGGCAATGCGCCGACCGTGCTCAACGTGCTTTCGATCGAGCAGATTTCTTCCGGGAAGAGCTACGCCGACCGGCTCTCGCCCGACAGCCTGCAGAACCGCCACGACGCCGTGTTCGGCGATCAGCGCAAGGATCCGGGCGTCGGCGTATCCTATGAAGTGCGCTATGCGCTGAAGCAGAGCGCGCCGGGACAGGTGATCTGGATCGAGGATACCGGCCGCTGGTTCGCGGGCGCGGACGGCAAGCCCGCGCGCGCCGATGGTCTGGTTCGCAACGTCACCGAGCGTCATCGCCGTGAACAGGAACTGGCGCGGCTTTCGCAGTCCGATCCGCTGACCGGCGGGCTCAATCGCGCAGTGCTGACGAGTGCGATTGCCGATGAATTCGAGAATGCGACCAAGTTCAAGACCAGCTTCGGCTTCATCGTGGCCGCGATCGACGATCTGGCCGGCTGCAACAAAGCCAATGGCTATGGCGTCGGCGATCAGGTGATCGCGGCGATTGCCGAGCGGCTGCGCACGTTCAAGCGCGGCAAGGATCTCATCGGCCGCTTCTCGGACAACAAGTTCGGGATCGTGCTGCACGAATGTTCGCTGGAAGATCTGTTCGTGGCCGGAAACCGTTTCGTGAACGCGGTACGGGAGGCGCCGTTCGACACCTCGGCCGGGCCGCTTGCGATGTCGGTCACGGCCGGCGGCGTCGTTGCGCCGCGCTATGCGCGTAACGCCGGCGAGGTGATTGCGTTTGCGAATATCGCGCTGGAGCAGGCCAAAGCCGCGGGCAAAGGCAGCTTCGTCGACTATCAGCCGCCGCGTGCCGTGCCCGCGAACGCGGTGAAGGCGTCAAAGAAAAAAGCCGGCTGAAACACAGCCGGCCTTTTCCATTTTCGATCTTGAGATCGCTTACTCGCCGATCTTGTCGAGCTTCTTCTGCATCTCTGAGACCTGACGCTTGAGCGCGTCGATCTCGTCGCCGGAAGCTTCCTGCGGCGGATTGGCGACGTTGTCCTTGGCGGTCGGTAGGAACATCGTGAAGGCGCGCTGGAACATGTCCATGTTGCGCTTCACCTGTTCGTCGAAGGCGCCGAAGCCGGGGATGTTGAAGGTCTTGCCCATCTGATCGCGAAACTTTTCCTGCTCCTGCGCAAAGTGGGAGAGCGAGGTTTCCAGATAGCGCGGCACGAGCAGCTGCATCGAGTCGCCATAGAAACGAATGAGCTGGCGCAGGAAATTGATCGGCAGCAGGTTCTGCCCGCCTTTGCCTTCCTGTTCGAAGATGATCTGGGTCAGTACCGAGCGGGTGATGTCTTCGCCGGTCTTGGCGTCATAGACCACGAAGTCCTCGCCCGACTTCACCATGACGGCGAGGTCTTCCAGCGTGACATAGGCGCTGGTGCCCGTGTTGTAGAGCCGCCGGTTGGCGTATTTTTTGATCGTTACCGGTTCTTGCGGCTTGGCCATTGAAAGAACTCCCTCACGCTACTGCAGCGTTTCCCCCGCTGTGCGTCCAAAAGACTAAGACCTTTTCCGCAGTGCGGCTACCGCTTTGTGCAATGCCGGTAAACGAATGACGCACAGCAGCATTGGGCCTATATAAGCTATTGGCAGAGACCGCGCGGCGGGGTCCAATGGGGACCGAGCCGGTCGAAAGTCACCGAAAAACAAGGCTTATTGCGAGGAACAGGAAATGGCGGACGGAGTGGTCATCGTCGGAGCAGCGCGTACCCCGGTCGGAGCCTTCAATGGCACGCTCGCAGGGACAC
>JAEZFA010000225.1 GCA_023417665.1 Pseudomonadota bacterium
CGGACTGCTTGCGCTTCTGCTGGGCCTTTGGGGATTCAGGCAGGTAAAACATGAGCCGGGCGAGCGGTTCGATCTTGCGTTCGCCGTCAACAGTTACAAGGCGATCTTTGCGAACCCGCGTGCGAAGTGGACCTATCTCGGCGTGCTGCTGGAAGGGATCGCCGTGTTCGGCATCTTTCCGTTCGTGGCAATCCTGCTGCACGAAAGCGGCGAGTATCGCGCGACGATCGCGGGCTTCGTGATCGCGGGCTTTGCGATCGGCGGGGCGATATTCGGGCTGGTCGTTGCGCCGATGCTGAAGCTGCTCGGCACGCGCGGGCTCATGATGTGGGGCGGAGTGATCGTCGCCGCGATGCTGTGCTTCTCGGCGCTGACGCTGGCATGGCCGGTGGAGTTCGCGGCCTTTCTCGTCATGGGTATCGGCTTCTACATGCTGCACAACTGCTTTCAGCTTGCCGCCTCGGAAATCGCACCGAAGGTGCGGGGCTCGGCGCTGGCGCTGCATTCGAGCTTCTTTTTTGCCGGGCATGCCGTGGGCCCGGTGTTTTACTACTGGGGGATGGCTCATCTCGGCATCGGGCCGACATTGTTCGTCGCGGCGGCGATCATGGCGATCACCGGATTTGGCGGCGCCTATTTCCTGTTTCCGAAACGAAGCTAACCGCGCAGCAGTGCCGCGGACTCCGGGTCGAAGCGCCAGAGATTGTCCGGCGTGAGGTGAACGCCGCCGATCCAGCGATCGATGCCGTTCAGCGCGACATGATCCGCGCGTCCGCCAAGTACGGCTTCGCCTGTTTCGGTGAGTTCGATCAGCGTGTCGATGTATTCGACCGTGTGGTTCGTGCGCGCGGCTTGCGCGATACCACCGGCTGGCAGGCCGCGCAGAAGCGGTTGCCTGCCGCCGCTGAGATTCTCCAGCCGGGTGTAGAAGCCGAGATCGCCGAGGAACGGCAGCGTTTCGCTCTGCTGATAGTGGCGGAACGCAAGCCCCGGCGTGATCGCGCCGTCGCGAATGGCGAGGAGCGCGTGGCGTTCGATCCGCCCCAGACCGTCTTGCGGCGAAGGATATTCCTCCAGTAGCCGCCGGAATGCGACACGCGCTTCGGGAAGCGCTCCTTCTTCCACGGCGTTGTTCAAAACATCCCCGGGCGTGGCCGCGCGGAATGCGGCCCATAGCTTTTCCGCAGCCCGGTAATCGCTCTCCGCAAGCATGCGCGCATCATCCGCAATGTCGTCGATATGGCTGGAGAGTGGCGGCGGGCAGAGAAAAAGCCGCGGCGGCGAACGGAACGCGATGGTCGAGAGCCGCGGCAGCAGTTCGATGATCTGCAACTGGTCGTGCAGGTCGGTTTCGAACCAGAGTTCGATATCGAAGTCCCCGGCGATGCCTGCGAGTGCCGCATTTCTGCGCGTGAAGTCGTCGCGGACATCGCGCATGCCGAAGGCCTGTTCGATATAGCGCGCACGCGTATCGGCGAGCGCTTCGTCGTCGATGCCGCCCGGTACGGGACCTTCCACCAGGACGTCGCGCCAGATCAGGATGTCCGCGTCCGGGAAATGCGCGGCAAGCGCGTTGGCTGCATGGTCGCCATTGGTGATCAGCAGGCGCGGCATGGAATGAAGGTCAGCCGCGGCCGCGATAGGGGGCGACCCCCTGATCGGGAAGCCAAACGCCGGACGGCAGTTTGCCATGCTGCCAGAACACGTCGATCGGCATGCCGCCGCGCGGATACCAGTAGCCGCCGATGCGAAGGTACTTCGGCGCAAGCAGTTTTACGATGCGCTTGCCGATCGCGACCGTGCAGTCTTCATGAAACGCGCCGTGATTGCGAAAGCTTGCGAAATACAATTTGAGCGATTTCGACTCCACCAGCCATTTTGCCGGAACGTAATCAATGACAAGATGTGCGAAATCCGGCTGGCCGGTGATCGGGCAAAGGCTCGTAAACTCCGGCGTAACGAACCGAACCGTATAATCGGTGCCGGAATGTGGATTGGGTACGCGGTCTAGCGTGGCCTGCTCCGGGGAGGAAGGAACGGGAGTCGACGTACCGAGTTGCAAGGTTTTACGGGCCATTGCGCTATGAAACTCGAATATCGCGATCTGTCCAGTTCAGGTGCCGGCCGTGCCGGCGATTTGCGGCCGAGGCGCTTCGGCTTCCTTGACGTTCTTGCCGCTTCACTGCTGCTTTTTGTGGTTTCCTCTTATTTCGTGACGCCCAAGCAGATCGACCGTCCGGTCGAGCATGTCGTTTACGACCCCTCGCGGAATTCCTTTGCTTCTTTCCGTTGTCTCGAGGAGCGCACCACCGCGCATCTCTTCACGCAGAGCCGCGACGTGCTCGAACTGCGCGCCTCGGTTCGCGTGGTCCGGCTGACCGACCTGTACCGCTATGCCACGCCGCAGCCCGACGCAAAGTGCTATGCCGCGCGCGGATTGGTCGAGGCGGTGCCGCGATCGGAATATTTCTTTGGGTGGCTGCGCAAGATTCTGGGCTAAACCGGCTCGGGTCTTTGCCAGTCTTGCCGAGTTCGGGTAGAAGCCCGGCCCATCATGACAGCCATTACCGACATCCGCGCTCGCGAAATCCTCGACAGCCGTGGTTTTCCCACTGTCGAAGTCGAAGTCTATCTTGAAGACGGTGCCAAGGGCCGCGCCGCCGTGCCCTCGGGAGCCTCGACAGGCGCCCATGAGGCGGTCGAGCTCCGCGACGGCGACAAGAAGCGCTACGGTGGCAAGGGCGTTCTGAACGCGGTTGCAGCCGTCAACGGCGAGATTTTCGACACCGTCGGCGGTCTCGACGCGGAAGAGCAGGTGCAGATCGACGACGCGATGATCGCGCTCGACGGCACGCCGAACAAAGGCCGCCTCGGCGCCAACGCGATTCTCGGTGTTTCGCTGGCTGTCGCGAAGGCTGCCGCAGACTCGGTAAACCTGCCGCTCTATCGTTACGTCGGCGGCGTCAGCGCACGCGTATTGCCGGTGCCGATGATGAACATCATCAATGGCGGCGCCCATGCCGACAATCCGATTGATTTTCAGGAATTCATGATCATGCCGGTCGGCGCGGAAACCTTCCGCGACGCCATGCGTATGGGATCGGAAATTTTCCATACCCTGAAGAAGGGGCTGAAGGACGCCGGCCACAATACCAATGTCGGCGACGAAGGCGGTTTTGCGCCGAATCTGAAGGATGCCGACGAGGCGCTCGGATTCATCATGAAGTCGATCGAAGCGGCCGGCTACAAGCCGGGCTCGGACGTGCTGCTCGCGCTCGACTGCGCCTCCACCGAATTCTTCAAGAACGGCAAATATGCCTATGAAGGCGAAGGCAAGTCGCGCGATCCGGAAGCGCAGGCGGCTTATCTGGCAGAGCTGTGCCAGCGCTATCCGATCATCTCGATCGAGGACGGCATGTCGGAAGACGACTGGGCCGGCTGGAAGATCTTGACCGACAAGATCGGCAAGAAGGTGCAACTCGTCGGCGACGATCTCTTCGTCACCAACGAAAAACGCCTGCGCGAAGGCATCGAGAAGGGCGTCGGCAACGCCATTCTGGTGAAGGTCAACCAGATCGGATCGCTGACCGAGACGCTGGCTGCGGTGGATGCCGCCCATCGCGCGGCCTATCGGGCGGTGATGTCCCACCGTTCGGGCGAAACCGAGGATTCTACCATCGCCGATCTCGCGGTTGCGACCAATTGCGGCCAGATCAAAACCGGGTCGCTCGCCCGTTCCGACCGCATGGCCAAGTACAACCAGTTGCTCCGGATCGAGGAGGAACTTGGGTCGGATGCCCGTTACGCGGGGCGGGACGCGCTGCCGCGTTAACGGGCGGGCAACCGCCAGCCGCTATCAAGGCGGGATGGTAACGCGTACCCGGCTTGGCCGTTTCTTCCGTATTCTGGGGCTCTATTGCATCGCCGGGGCGATGATCGCCTATTTTGCGTTCCATGCGCAGCACGGCAATTACGGCATCGAGGCCGGCAAGGCGCTGAAGGAAGAAATCGCGAACCTGACCGTGGAGCGCGATGCTCTGGTCGCCGAACGGACGGCGCTCGAACGCCGCAACAGGCTTCTGCACGCCGACAAGATCGACCCGGACCTGCTGGAAGAACTCGCCCGCCGCGATCTTGCCTTCGCGATGCCGAATGATCTCGTCATGGTGCTCAATCGCCCCTAGGCGAAGCGGCCCGCAATCTCGTTTCGCGCGCGGCCTTCATCTCGAAATTTCCTTTAGTTTCAATCGCATCCGTCTGTTATTCCACCGGCGGCAGTAGCGTCGTGCCGAAATTTGCGGTAAGCGAAACGAACGGGAGACAGAACAGAAAAATGCCTGCCGCTGCCAAAGCTGAAAAAGCCGATAAATCCGACAAAGCCGCTTCCCGCGCATCGAAAGCTGCCGCGTGGAGCAAATCGCAGGAACTTGCCGCCTATCGCGAGATGCTGCTGATCCGCCGGTTCGAAGAAAAGGCCGGACAACTCTACGGCATGGGACTGATCGGCGGGTTCTGCCACCTCTACATCGGGCAGGAAGCCGTCGTCGTCGGCATGCAGATGGCCCTGAAAGAGGGCGATCAGGTCATCACCGCCTATCGCGATCACGGGCACATGCTGGCGTGCGGCATGGACGCCAAGGGCGTGATGGCCGAACTGACCGGCCGCCGCGGCGGCTACTCCAAGGGCAAAGGCGGCTCGATGCACATGTTCAGCATCGAGAAGAACTTCTTTGGCGGCCACGGCATCGTCGGCGCGCAGGTTTCGCTCGGCACCGGCATCGCGTTCGCGAACCGCTATCGCGAGAACGGCAATGTCTGCCTGACCTATTTTGGCGACGGCGCCTCGAACCAGGGCCAGGTGTACGAAAGCTTCAACATGGCGGAGCTCTGGAAGCTCCCCGTGGTCTACATCATCGAGAACAACAAATACGCGATGGGCACTTCGGTCGCCCGCTCGTCCGCTTTGCAGGAATTCTCCAAGCGCGGCGCTTCCTTCAACATTCCCGGCGAGAAAGTGGACGGCATGGATGTGCGCGCCGTGCATGAAGCGGGCCTGCGCGCGGTCGAGCATGCGCGCAGCGGCGAGGGCCCGTTCATTCTGGAAATGAGCACCTATCGGTATCGCGGCCACTCGATGTCCGATCCGGCCAAATACCGGACCAAGGAAGAACTCGAGAAGATGCGCGCGCCGGACAGCGATCCGATTGAGCGGGTGCGCGCCAGGATTCTCGAAGGCAAGCTTGCGAGCGAAGACGAAATCAAGAAGATCGATGCCGAGATCCGGTCGATCGTGAACGAGTCCGCCGAGTTCGCGACCAACGATCCGGAGCCGGACGCCTCCGAGCTCTATACCGACGTATTGCGCTAGGCGAGAGGATCGAACGATGCGGACGCTCGGTTTTCTTCTCGCCTATACCGCGATGGTCGGCGTCGCGTTCAGCTGGATCGCGGCCTTTATCTTTTATCTGCGAACGCATGGTTCGCTCAGCCCGGAGCAGTCGCATCTGCGGGGGCAATTGTTCTTCAACTGGCTGTTCGTGAACGGCAAGCTCTCCGGAGAAGCACGCGAATATGCCCGCAGGGTCAACACGGCGATCGGGGTGTTCTTCATCAGTCTGGTGGTCGCCGGCATGGGCACCATCATCGCCGTCGCGCCGCGCTAAATAGGGTTCAGTATGCCGATCGAAGTTCTTATGCCCGCGCTTTCGCCCACGATGGAAAAGGGCAATCTCGCCAAATGGCTGAAGGCCGAAGGCGACGACGTGAAGGCGGGCGACGTGATCGCCGAAATCGAGACCGACAAGGCGACCATGGAGGTCGAGGCGGTCGACGAGGGCAAGCTCGGGAAAATCCTGGTGCCGGAAGGCACGCAGGATGTCGCCGTTAATACGCCGATTGCGCTGATCCTGGGCGAAGGCGAGAGCGCATCGGATGCGCCGGCCGCTGCCGCAGCGAAGACGCAGGAAGCGCCGGCAAAGCAGGCCGAGGCCACGCAGGAGAAGCGCGCGGCATCGGTCGAGAAGCCGGTCGAAGCCGCGCCGATCGAGGTGGACGTGCCGGAAGGCACCGAGATGGTCAACATGACCGTGCGCGAAGCGCTGCGCGACGCCATGGCCGAAGAAATGCGCCGCGACGCGGACGTCTTCGTGATGGGGGAAGAGGTCGCCGAGTATCAGGGCGCCTACAAGGTCACGCAGGGGCTGTTGCAGGAATTCGGCGCGCGGCGGGTAATCGACACGCCGATTACCGAGCATGGCTTCACCGGTGTGGGCGTCGGCGCGGGGTTCACCGGGCTGAAGCCCATCGTCGAATTCATGACCTTCAACTTTTCGATGCAGGCGATCGATCAGATCGTGAACTCGGCGGCGAAGACGCTCTACATGTCCGGCGGACAGGTGCAGTGCTCCATTGTTTTTCGCGGGCCGAACGGTGCCGCGGCGCGCGTTGCCGCGCAGCACAGCCAGGACTTTGCGTCGTGGTACGCGCATGTGCCGGGGCTGAAGGTGGTGTCGCCC